>DAIELO010000152.1 GCA_027341705.1 Caryophanales bacterium | reverse complement strand
GCTGATGCGTTAATGCAGATTGAAGTGGATCATGTGATTCCCAAAGAATTGTATGCTGCAGTGGCAGAAGTGTTGTCATTTGTCTATCGTGTGCATGGGATTGGGAAACTGGAATAAACTCAAAGATCCTATCACAGGGGACGAGGTTGATCCTGACGAAAGGCTGATGCGCTCTATTGAAGAGCAAATTGGCATATCTGAAAACGCTAAACGGGCGTTTCGTGAGGAAATCTTGATTCGCATTTCGACCTATACAAGGCGCGGAAAGCGTTTTGATTACCAGTCTCATGAGCGTTTGAAAGAAGCGATCGAAAAGAAGCTTTTTGCTGACCTCAAAGACATTGTGAAAATTACTACCTCGATCAAGACGCCTGATCAAAATCAGCTAAAGAAACTCAATGAAGTGAGTAAGCGTCTGATTGATGATCACGGATACTGTGCTGTGTGTGCAAATGAACTTTTACAATATACAGGCAGTCTACTGAATCGGTAATGGAGGAGAGGGTCGTATGGACACGCCTCGATTTAATTTAAGTCAGGACGATTGGTCGCTTCATCGAAAAGGGCAACAGGATCAGGCGCGCCATCAGGAGAAGGTAAAAGAGGCGATCAGGCAAAACCTTCCGGATCTCATTAGTGAGGAAGGACTCATCATGACAGATGGGAAAAACATTTTGAAAATACCCATTCGGTCTTTAGAGGAATACCACTTTCGCTATAATTTTGACAAGCGTGGGCATGAGGGGCAGGGTCAAGGCGGGTCGAAGGTGGGCGATGTACTGGGTAAGGATAAAGGGAAGCCAGGGGATGCCGCAAGCGGAGCCGGTGATCGCCCAGGACTCGACTATTATGAAGTAGGCGTGTCGATCGATGAGATCGCGGAAGTGCTTTTTGCCGATTGGGAATTGCCGAATTTGGAAGAAAAAAAGCCTGATCAGCTTACCGCACCTGCTGTCGAATTCAAGGATGTGCGCAAAATTGGTCTGCAAGGCAATATCGAAAAAAAGCGAACTTTGCTGGAATCCATGAAGCGTAATGCCATGACTGGCAAACGAGCGACAGGCCCCATTCGACCCGAAGATCTTCGTTATAAAACATGGGAAGAAGTGGATAAACCACAATCACAAGCAGTGGTGATTGCGATGATGGATACGTCCGGATCACCGCGGCATATAAAATGAAACAATTTTTTAAAAAATAGCGGTTCGTGAGCTATTTATTTGACAAGCATACTTATATTTGTTCTTATTAAAATATATATAGGACGCGGAAAGGTTTGTGGAATGGCATATTTTAAACGCGCAAAAAAGGCGATGAAGGGCAACCAATTTTCGTTGTTTGGCAGATTCATGTTAGGGATCGCATTACTCGGACCGGGACTTATGGTGATGTTAGCAGATACCGATGCAGGTAGTGTGATTACTGCGGCTCAATCAGGTGCCGAGTGGGGATATCGAATGATTCTTCCTCAACTGATCCTGATACCAATGCTTTTTCTGATTCAGGAAATGACGGTCAGGTTGGGCGTCGTGACCAAAAAAGGACACGGCGAATTGATCCGCGAACGCTTTGGAATTGGCTGGGCCGCACTCTCGGTAGCGACTCTTTTTTTGTCTTCCGTAGGTGCTTTGGTGACGGAATTTAGTGGGATTGCCGGAGTCGGGGCGCTTTTTGGATTACCTGCATGGTTCACGGTCGGCTTGAGTACAGTTTTACTCATTGTTATTGGGCTTACAGGGAGCTATCTGCGCGTGGAGCGTATTGGTATCGCCGTAGGATTATTTGAATTGTTTTTTATTCCTGCTGCCATTATCGCAAGGCCCGATTGGCATGCAGTGGGAGTAGGACTGATCATGGTGCCGCTCAATCACCCTCAATACTTGTACATGCTTGCAGCCAATGTCGGGGCGGTGATTATGCCCTGGATGATCTTTTATCAACAAGGAGCAGTCATTGAAAAGGGTCTGACGATAAAAAGTCTCAAGCATTCCCGATGGGATACCTTGGGGGGCTCAATTTTGACCCAAGTGATCATGATCGCGGTGGTGGTAACAACTGCGGCCACCTTTGGGAGGTCTCATTCTAGTCATCCACTTGATACCATTCAACAAATCGCAACAGGGCTGGTACCTTTTTTGGGCACATTTGGTGCGAATCTGGTGTTCGGCATGGGCATGCTGGGAGCTAGCTTTATTGCCTCGATTGTTGTTTCGCTTGCTGGTTCTTGGGGGATCGGTGAAGCGTTTGGTTTTAAGCACAGCTTAAATGACAAGGTGAAAGATGCCAAACTGTTTTATTTTATCTATACAATGACGCATGTTCTGGGGGCTGTTTTGGTCATTGTAAGTATTAATTTAGTGAGGCTATCGATCGATGTGGAAGTGATGAACGCGATGCTGTTGCCAATCGTGATTGGACTACTGCTAGCGCTTGAAGCGAAGGCATTGCCCGTAGAGTGGAAAATGAAAGGACTTTATAAGTACACGGTCTGGGGAGTGTCTCTTCTGGTAATCGGATTTGGGCTTTTTATGACGGTATCGCTTTTTGTTTGAGTATAAGTGGGAATGGGTCAACTCCTGTGCAACATATATAGTCTAAGAAGAATGGAAAATCTTCTGGAGAGGAGGAAATGAATATAATTGCCAAATACAAAGGAGGGAGACATCCAGAGGTTTGAAGATCGCTTCACCATATTAGAGGAATTTGGCAATGTGGAACTCCTTCCTCTATTGAAGAATTCCTTGCGCGATTTACAAGAATCGGCCTACGGGTGTTTAATTTTAGAGCCTAGCAGATAAAATGCAAGCGCCTTTTCCATTATGGAGGAGGCGCTTGCTTGTGAGGTGAGGGTCTATTGGTGTGGTGTGCCATTTATGCGCGCGTCTCTACAGACAAGCAGGCAGAATCAGTCGATCACCAGGTGTCATTGCTTCAAGAATTGGCGGAGAAAAGGGGAGAAAATTGGCAAGTTAGAAGTGAATGCATTTATGAAGATGAGGGAGTGTCTGCCACTAAATATTCCATTTGGTCGCGCCCTGCCATGCGCAGGTTGCTAAATGACGCGGGCATAGGGAAGTTTCAGGTGGTGATGTTTAAGGGGATTTCTCGACTTGCCCGCAATACGCATGAGGCATTAGATGTGCTGGAGCGTCTGAAAAGCAAGGGATTGCGCGTGATCTCTTACGAAGAAAGCTACGATTCTCAATTAGAAAATTCGAATTTTCTGTTCACGATGCATGCTGCGATTGCAGAATATGAAGCGGAAAAAATTAGTATTCGCGTTCGGCTTGGCAATAAAGAAAAGGCCAAGTCAGGAAGGTGGACAGGTGGAACACCGCCGGATGGTTATTTACTGGGAGCAACCGGGAAATTAGTGATTGATGATGAGCGCGCACCGGTCATTCAGCAAAGTTATTCTTG
>DAIELO010000151.1 GCA_027341705.1 Caryophanales bacterium | reverse complement strand
GAAGCGCTTGCCAACGGTGCTTTCTCATAAGGGATTGCCGCCTAAACTTGGCCATGGCCCCGCTAATGGACAAAATCCGGCAAACGGGCAAGGTTCAATTAATGGGCAAGGCCCGAAACAAGGCCAACAAATGGGAGGGAAACGTCCGCCTGCACCGATTCCGCCAAGCGAATTGGCACAAGCGCTGAATATCAGCACCAGTACGCTTAAAAGCGATTTGCAAAGCGGCCAATCCATTCTGGACATTGCCACTCAACAGGGAATTAGTGAAAGTACTCTTGAGCAGACATTGACTACTTATGTGAATAGTCAACTTCAAGCGATGGTCAGCAGTGGCAAACTTTCCTCCACGCAGGTGAATAATGCGGAAGCTGCTTTTGCGAAGCGCTTGCCGACCATGCTTTCTCGTAAGGGATTGCCGCCCCATTCAGGACAAGGACCGGCGAATGGTAAGAGGCCAGCGAATGGCCAAGCGCCAGCCACCGGGTCAGCTAACTCATAACATGAATCAAATGGAGCCAATAACGTGCCAAATGATGAATTTTGGCACGTTATTCGGTTATCAGGTATGCTGATTAATGGCCAAATTTAATCCAAAGTGAACCAGGATACTGAACGAATGGAGGTTTTTCATGATAAATGACCCAAATGAAGTCGACGTATAAATGCCCCTTGACGGTCTGTGTTTCGATCGGTCCTTCTGCGTTTCCATTACGCCCCCAATGGTACCAGACTATCTTTTTGGTCGGGCCATATGGTTTAACGCCCCAATGTTTCCAATCAGAAGATTTGATAGGAAGAATTTTGAATGTGCCCGAGGAGGATCCATAATACCAGTGATCGCCGCTGATTCTGAGCGATATGCCACTTTCTGTGCCTTCTCCTCCGCCTGCATCATAGTAAAAATAATAAGAATACGTGTTCCAAATGCCTTTCAATGAGATAAAATTGCTTTGTTTGTTCTTCGATGATGCGGCAGCATAGGAATCATGCGTAGGGAGGAGCAGCATGGAGAGCAGGGTAATGCCAAGGATTAAGAATCGATTCCTTTTTAAGAATCCTAGCACGATCATTCCTTCTTTCACTAATGTATTTACATGTATCATAATGTTTTCATAAAAAATAAATATTCAAAACGAACAGAATATTTTGTCTAATCTATGAATTTTACTATTGACTTACGCGCGCAGCGGGATATTGACGGTAAATTGGCTCCCTTGTCCTTCTTGGCTTAGCACATGGATCGTTCCGCCGTGAGCTTCGACAATCCATTTGACAATCGATAATCCAAGACCCATTCCGCTTGCATTCGATCGGCTCGAATCTCCTTGATAAAAACGGTCAAAGATGCGTGCCTGTTCACCTGGCTTGATGCCCGTTCCCGTATCGGAGATGACCCATTGTACGGAGCGCCTTGTTTGCGAGCAGGTTAGTGAAATCCGCCCGTTGCTCGCCGTAAACTTTCGGGCATTATCCAGCAAATTGAAAAGCACCTGACGCATGCGCTCTGCATCGATCCCTCCTTCTATTCCTTCTGTAACTTGTACATTCCACTCTATTCCGCTTGCCTCGCAAAGCGGCGCAAACTGTTCCGCTATTTCTATTGTCAGTGATGAAATATCGGTGCTTTTGACTGCAAGTTGCGCAGTATTGGCATCTGAGCGCGCGAGCGTCAACAGGTGGTTCAGCAATCGGCTGAGGCGTTTGGATTCTGAAAAAATGCCGTGAATCATGTGAACCTGATTGTCAGAAAATTGTTCCGAGTGTCCAAGCAACCACTCCGAATTAGCCTGAATGGAAGATAGAGGTGTGCGAAGTTCATGGGACGCATCGGCCACAAACTGAATTTGCCGATCCCATGCTTTGCGTATGGGTACAAGTGCCCGATCAGCAAGTATGACCCCTATAGCGAGTGCGACCCCTACACCAAGTAGAATGCCTGCAATGGTAATCCATCGCAATTCCTGCAAGATTGCCAAGACGCTGCTGATATTGCGTAACCCCATCACCAAAAGAGGTCTGCTTTTACCTGATACATTTGCGGTTATCGGAATGACGACAAGGCGAATAGGTTGTTGCTCAATGATGACATCCATCGGACGTGTGGGTCTAGCCAATGATTGAAGTTGACGAACGTCTAAATTGGTTAGGTATTTTGGCGCATGGAAAGCCAACGTGCCATTGGGACGCCATACGATCACACCAAGCGGTTGGCCGTTTAACGGGGATATTACAGTTTTGTGCTGGTCGACCAAACGCCCTTGCGGGTTGGGGGGATAGGGAGGCAGGGCAAGAGCAGGCGGTTTTTGCCCTAACTGAACGATTCGAAGAATGGGGCGCAATTGATTGATCATAGCGCGATCCGCATTGTTAATCAATTGGGCTCTTAAAAAACTGTCAATGGAAATCGAAAACACCGCCAATATGCACGCGACGACGAGCGAATTCCACAATACCAGGCGCCATCTTGTCCGCCAAAACATCAGTTGCCTTCTTTCTTTAAAGAGAATCCAATCCCACGTTGCGTGACGATATAATCGCCGCACCCGATGGCCGCGAGTTTTTTTCGCAAGTAGTGAACGTAGACATCGACGACATTATCGCTGGCCTCAGAATCAAATCCCCACACTCGTTCGAACAGTTGCTCGCGGGTCAGTATCCGCTCTCGATTGGTCATAAAAAATTCCAGCATGGCGTATTCAGTGGAGCTTAACGTGATGATGGTTTCCCCTGAAGATGCGGTGTGATGTGTGGTGTTAAGCCACAATTCGTGATACTGAATAATTCCCTCATCACCCAAAACCCCCAGTCTTCGCCACACGGCGCGCATTCGCGCCAGAAGTTCCACAATAGCAAATGGTTTTACCACATAATCGTCGGCACCAACGTCAAGACCGCGAACCCGATCGTCAACCGAATCGCGCGCGGTCACCAAAATTACCGGCGTCTGTGGAGACGTGGCGCGAATCCGCTTGGTGATTTCCAATCCATCGATATCCGGAAGCATGATATCAAGCAAGACCATATCATAGGATTGTTCAGTAACCATCCACACGCCATCATTGCCGTTCGCAGCGTCATCAACCTCGTAACCTGCCTCCGCTAACGCATTGACAATGGCATACAAAATTTGTTCGTCATCTTCTACTACTAACACTCTCATTTTATTCCCCTCTATCCATATCATAACGAAGTCTATCCATAACGAAAAGGATAGACTCTACGCATATTATGAAGTAGAAGTTTTAAAGTTTGATTAGAAGCGGTTCCTTCCACGGGTGAAGGCTGTCACACCGGTGCATCAGATTTAGAGAATACCGTAGGGTTACATGAGTTCGATCGCGGCTGATTGTTTCCATATATTGTATGGATTAAAGCTGTAAATGCACTGGAAAGGGGCCACTATAGTAGTGAGTTCCCGC
>DAIELO010000150.1 GCA_027341705.1 Caryophanales bacterium | reverse complement strand
TTGAGGTGGACAATTTCTTTCGGGATTCCGAAATGGCAACCAATCATACCCTGCGGGGCGTTGGGTGGATGCAAGAGGAATTGTCGATGATTCCGTGGAAACCAAGAGAAGATATTTTCAATAAAGTGCTAGAACAAGGTAGATTACTTTGCGAAAAGTATTCGCCCGAGCAACGAATGATCAAATCACCGATGCAAATGATTAAAGGAAATAGATAATGCTAATGAGAATGATATTATAAGCAAATAGATTTCATGAAAGTGGGATCAACATGGGTGGGGAAAGCAAAAATTTCTATGCCGCGATGCTGGGATTGGAACATCGTCTTTGTGTGGTCATCGGTGGCGGCAAAGTGGCGTTACGGAAAGTAGAAAAATTATTGGAAGCCGGTGCACGCGTGCGCGTAATCAGTCCCGTCACGGTGTCTGCACTGCTTCTACATGCTGATGAGGGACGCATTGAGTATATCGCTCGCGAGTATCAAAAGGGAGATGCATCAGTAGGGTTTTTGATTATTGCCGCGACAGATCATCCTGAAGTCAACCGTAAGATTGCACAAGAGGCTGAGCAAAGTGAGCGATTAGTCAACGTGGTCGATGATCCACAACGGTGTTCATTCATAGTGCCGGCAACTTATCATCAGGATGGTCTACAGGTGGCCATTTCCACTGCAGGTCGAGATCCTGCTGGGGCAAAAAGGCTCAAGGACACCCTGGCTGCGGATTTTCGTCAAGGAACACGTTTTTTTCAGGATGAAGTAAGAACGTGGTGGCATCAGCACATGCAATGAAAATCCATCAAATAGTAAAGGAGATCAAAAACAATGAGTGCACATCCCATTTTGATAGAATTTGCGGAACAATTTGAAACCGAACGATTGATCATCCGTTCGCCTTTATGGGGAGATGGCGCGATGGTCAATGCGGCGATTAGAGAAAGCATTGAGGAGCTTCGGCCATGGATGCCTTGGGCGCAACAAATACCGACAGTTGAGCAATCTGAGGAGAATGTACGTCACGCCCGAATAAAATTTTTGGAGCGCGCGGACATGAGACTACATATTTTTCACAAAGCAACTGGTGAATTCATAGGTGCGAGTGGCCTACATCGAATCGATTGGGTAGTGAAGAAATTTGAAATTGGATACTGGATTCGCACATCACAAAGCGGTAAAGGGTTGATGACTGAGGCTGTAGAGGGGGTCGCGAACTTTGCCATTAACCAGTTGTCTGCCAATCGATTGGAAATTCGTTGTGATGCCAACAACATTCGCAGTATGCGAATTGCAGAACGGCTTGGCTTCATATTGGAAGGAATTCTTCGCAGTGATACCATTAGTGTGACAGGGAATCTCAGGGACACTATGGTGTTCGCTAAAATTCGCGGGCAAGAATTTTAACAATATGATGCAGAATACGATGAGCATGATCAATTACTTTTTTTATAAAATGACGGTGATTAATATTTTGTATTTACCCAAGCTTGCTAGTTTGTTAACATAGAGGTATGGCTGATCGTGATTTGCAATAGGGGAGCTTTGGTTGATGCCTGCAGTAGATGATCGATTTCAAATGGCACAGGAGATTTTAAGTAAATACTATGGTTATGAAATATTTCGATCGGGGCAGGATGAAATTGTTCGCAGCGTGTTGGCAGGTCGAGACACCGTAGGTATCATGCCCACCGGTGGGGGTAAATCCATCTGTTATCAAATACCTGCCCTGATTTTTCCGCATCTGACGTTGGTGATATCGCCGTTAATCTCACTGATGAAGGATCAAGTGGATGCATTAGATAATGTGGGGATAGCGGCTACCTACATTAATAGCACATTGACTTCATCGGAGCTAAAGGTACGCATGCGGCAAGTGGAGCAAGGCGCATACCACTTACTCTATGTTTCGCCAGAACGCTTAGACTCAGCGGCGTTTCTTGCTTGGTTGAATCGCCTGCAGCCTGCTCATGTGGCAATTGATGAGGCGCATTGTCTGTCCCAATGGGGTCATGATTTTCGACCTAGCTATCGCGCCATTGCACCACTTTTACAAAAATTTGATCATCGCCCTATTATCAGCGCACTAACAGCGACAGCCACGCCTGAGGTGATGGAGGATATTATTCAAATTCTCGAAATGAGAGTTCCCAATGTGGTGGTTACGGGGTTTGATCGAGCAAATTTGACGTTTTCTGTCATTTCCGGTCAAGTGAAAAAGGATTTTGTATGGCAGTATTTAGCCGATCACCCCCAACAAGCGGGTATCATTTATGCTGCGACGCGCAAAGAAGTAGACGGGTTATATGAATTCTTAAAAAAAAAGCGGATTGCAGTCGGTCGGTATCATGCAGGATTAAGTGATGCTGAACGAAGCAATCACCAAGAACAATTTTTATATGATGAAACGCGAATAATGGTAGCCACCAATGCGTTTGGAATGGGTATAGACAAATCTAATATACGATTCGTGATTCACTATAATATGCCAAAAAACTTAGAATCATATTATCAGGAGGCGGGTCGTGCAGGGAGAGATGGGGACAAAGGTGAATGTATCTTGCTTTTTAGTCCTCAAGATGTGCAAACTCAAAAATTTTTGATCGAGCAATCTTCCAATATCCGACAATCTGTAGAATACAGAAAGTTGCAGGGGATGATAGATTATTGCCGCACGACCAAGTGCTTGCGTGCTCATATGCTGCGCTATTTTGGCGAGAGTGCAGCGGAAAGCTGTGCAAACTGCGGCAATTGCAACCAAGCTTTTGACGTTCAAGATGTAACGATCCCAGCCCAGCAAATTTTTTCTTGCGTGGTGCGTGTGAAAGAGCGATTTGGTGTAAAAATGATTGCAGGCATTTTAAAAGGGTCGCACGACAAACGTATTCTCGCACTTGATCTTCATCAGTTACCCACCTATGGCGTAATGAGCAAGAAACCCGAGAAGGAAATTATGGGGCTTATTCACACATTAATTGCAGATGGTTATCTGAAGCTAACCGAAGGTAAATATCCGGTGGTTCAACTTCATTCCACTGCTGTTCCGATTCTTAAACAACAATCCAAAGTGATGATAAAAATTCCACAAAAAGCTTCAGCGGATCAAGTGGACAGCACGTTGTTTGAACAACTTCGCGCTTGGCGCAAGGCAATTTCCTTGCGAGAAAAAATACCTCCTTATGTGATTTTCTCAGATCGCACGTTGCATGAACTAGCGTCGATTTGTCCGTTGGATCGTGAGGCATTGCTTGGTGTCAAAGGTATCGGTGAAATGAAACTGGAGAAATTTGGTCAGGATTTGCTAGCGATTTGTCGATCACATCATACAGGGTGATAAACATAATAGAGGAGATGGCACGCTGATGGCTGCGGAAGAAAAATATTTAGATTTGTCAGGAAAATTTTTAACAGGAATTCCTGAAATGGATAAG
>DAIELO010000014.1 GCA_027341705.1 Caryophanales bacterium | reverse complement strand
CCCTCTCCCCTGCGCGCGTTCATCGCCACGCGCAAAAAGTTGGCATTCGAGACGCCTGATACTTCACTTGGATATTGCATCGCTAAAAATAAACCCTTCCTCGCCCGTTCGTCCACCTTCATGGTGAGTAAATCTTCTCCATCGAGCGTGGCAGTTCCGGCCGTAATTTGATACTTCGGATGACCCATCAACGAAGAAGCAAGAGTGCTCTTGCCCGTGCCATTGGGGCCCATAATCACATGAACTTCACCACCACGAACCGTCAAATCTACCCCGCGCAATATCTCTTTGCCTTCCACCGAAGCCTGTAGACCATGGATCGCAAGTTCTGGAACGTTACTCATAAAAATGCCTCCCATCACACGTTTCATTCATTAGTTGTGCCTAACACTGTGCCTTCATCACATCATTTTTAATGTCGACTAAATTAGTCATGTTTAGCGTACCACATATGCCACAAAAATCAAGCGTCCACCTTACCTAAAAGAGATAGCGAAACACCATCCTCGCTTCCTCAGACATCATCTCTTTTGTCCACGGCGGTTCAAAAGTCAAATCAATCTCCACATCCGGGACGCCTAGTCCTTTTACCCGTTCCGCCACCTCATTTTGCAATTGTTCCATGGCCGGGCAACCAATCGTTGTGAGCGTCATGCGAACAATCACTTTCTGGCCTTCATCCAATATAGTGACACCATAAATCATGCCAAGATTGACCACATCTATTTGTATCTCTGGATCAACTACTTCCTTTAGTTCTTCAAAAATCATTTCTTCTGTTATCATGAAAAGACACCGTCCCCTTTAGCTAATAAACTCATACTTTAAGATGACTCATTGACGATAAAATTGTGTTCTGTCTTATTCTCTACTAAATTAGTCGACTTTTCAAGTCCCGTTTTTATCCCATTCATTTCCGCTAGTACTGATCCATCAAATTGCTATAATTTAAGTATGATAAAAAAGATGCGTTTCCTTATAATGTTGCTTATTTTTGCGTTGACGACGATAACAATGGCTACAGCTTCTGGTTCGCCAATAGGCATGAGCGATCAATTTTTACAAACGCGTCATGACACGCCAATCTACCATTTTACCAGCCATCAACCAGAACAGATCCCGCAAAACACGTTCGCCATGACGTTAAGCCAACTAAATGGCAATCTGCCCGCCGGATCACTAGTGCCCGCTGCAGAAATCGGGAATCAGGTGGCTTTATTTTTACCAGACGGTACAATTCTACACACTACTTCAGCACTGGTAAAAATAATTACTGTGCCGCTTGGAACCAAACCCACACTCAAAACTTACAGCCAAATGATAATGCTTGGATTTGCAGACGGAGCTACGAGTGACTACATGCAAAATCTAAGCCAAGATCCGCTCAGCGTATTGGCACCCATGGCCTATCAACTAAATGGCTCAAACGGGCAATTGACAGGCAGCCTCTCCGGCAGTGTCATTCAGGCGGCACATCAGCGGAACGTCCAAGTCTGGGCTGTTGTCGCAAGTGGCTTTAATCCAGCCGTAACTACAGCTTTTTTAGAAAATCCCAGTGCAGAATTTACGGTCTTACAATACATTGCATCTGTCGCCAAAACAAGCCAAGTCGACGGCATTAACTTTGATTTTGAAGACATGATTCCGTCTGATGCCCCACTTTACACAAGGTTTATCACCGCTGCCGCCACCGTACTTCACGCCATGGGCAAATGGGTATCAGTGGATGTCACTCTCCCATCAAATGACCCCAATTGGAGCCTTATCTATAATCGCAGCCAATTAGCAAAAGTGACTGATTATATGGTAGCGATGAGCTACGACCAGCACTATGTAGGCGAACAGCAAATTGGCGCAGTTGCTGCTCTACCATGGGTGCAGACAGGTATTAATGCCATTGTGCAAGAAGGTGTCTCCGCAAATAAAATTTTATTAGGCGTTCCTTTCTATTCGATTGACTGGTATAAATCAGGCAATAACTGGCATTCCAGTTATGATTCAATGTACGCACAACAACGCGCAAAAAGTGAACCTAACGCACGTACGCAAAATGACGCGGCATCAGGACTAAATGAATTGATTTACAGCATAAACGGGGTTACGCATTACTTGTGGCTTGAAGATACACGTTCCCTCACTGAACGAAGCACGCTCACTGTGAATAATCACTTAGCAGGTGTGGCGGTTTGGCAATTAGAATTAGGCACAGCACAAAACCTACAAACACTACTTCGTGTATTTTAATTAGGTATTGAACTGAAAAATTCGGTATACTACCAGTATCAAAAGCAAATAAGGGGTAAGGTTAATTTGTCACTGACAGGAATCATCGACATTGGATCAAATTCCATCCGCCTGTCGCTCATACGAAGGCTTAGCAGTGACAGTTTTTTTGTCATTGATGAGCAAAAATCCTCCCCTCGACTTGCGAGTCGTTTGGATCTTCATGGTAATATGGACACAGAGGGAATTAATGAGCTGATTTTTCATTTGCGGGAGTTTCAAGACATTTGCGCATCTTATCGTACTGATGAAATTATTGCTGTCGGTACTGCTGCGCTCAGAATAGCAAATAACCGTGTGCAAATCGTTCAGGCCATCAAAACAGAAATTGGCCTCGACGTGGAGATCATCTCTGGTCAAGAAGAAGCGTTTTTAGGCTACAATGCGGTCGCACATACAATGGATGTACAAGATGCCTATTTAATTGATATTGGCGGTGGCAGTTCAGAGATATCTTTGATTCAAAAAGGGCAAATTACGGCTACTCACTCTTTTCCATTTGGTGCCGTGACGATGAACACCTATTTTCAACAAAGCAAGGAAGCCAGTAATTTACAACAAGTGATCCAACTAATTAAAAACGAGTTTACGTTAATCGTAGGGGCCAACGCCCCACGTGGAATTGATGTGATCGGAATCGGTGGTACGATCCGCAACATCGCAAGCATTTATCAATCGAAAATGAGTTATCCTTTACCGATTACCCATAATTATGCCATGCAGACAAGCACAACAGCAGAAGTGATTCAAATGCTTGCCACCATGACGTTGGCACAGCGAAAAAAACTAGATGGGTTGTCCAAGGGACGAGCAGATGTCATTCTTCCAGGTGGCGCCATTTTACTTGCTTTGCTTGAACTAGTAAATGCTAAACAGTTGCGCATTAGCGGACGTGGTTTACGCGATGGGGTGTTTTATGCCCGCGTGTTACATCAAAACACCACCCCCGTCCCCGTCTTGCAAAATAGTGTAAAAAACGTCCTTGGCAGGTACTTTGAGGCAAAAGAATTAGCAGAACACCGCACCCGGCTTGCTCTGCAAATGTTTAGAGACGCAGTGTCAGCCGGGTTGGTACCTGCTGACAGTGATAGAATCTTATACACTGCGGCACAACTTCACCGTATCGGTGTGCGCGTTGATTTTTATCACTATGAGAGCCACACTTTTTATTTATTGCTAAATAGTGCAGTATATGGATTAACACATCGTGAAATTTTGTTGGCAGCTGCGGCTGCGGCCTATAATGGGCGCAACAAAATACGCAAACTGTGCAATCCCTTTATGGTCACTATTTTAAGCGAATCAGATTTAGACCTTGCGGCCCGACTCGGCGTATTGGTAAAGATGGCAGAAGCGTTAGACAGACGTCATGAACAACGTGTACAAAATGCCACCATGCTAGTAAATGGTCAGGTGTTAGAACTTTACCTACCCGATTCACATGAGGCAGATGTAGAATGGTCTAATGCACAAAACCTGTCTCCTCATATTAAAAAAGTATTTGGCAAAGAACTTCAGGTAATACGAGAGCAATTCAAATCCTCAGATTTCAAGGATTAAGAAGGGAGTTAGATGCAATGCGCCTAAAAAAAGCGCGTGGATTAGGCAGAACCAAGAACTATCCTGGACGTCTATTTATCGTGGAGGGAACGGATGGGTCTGGGAAAAGCACGCAAATTTATTTATTAAAACGATGGTTAGAAGATAATGGGTATCCCGTGTTTTTTACAGAGTGGAATTCTAGTGAATTAATTAAAGCTGCGAATAAAAAGGCAAAGAAAAACAACCTTTTAACTCCCACCACGTTCAGCTTGATTCACGCCTGTGACTTTGCTGACCGCTACGAAAAATTAATGTTGCCTCAACTTCGCGCAGGCTACATCGTATTAGCTGATCGCTACATATACACGGCCTATGCAAGAGACATGGCGCGTGGCTGCGATCCGGAATGGGTCAAAAACGTATATAGTTTTGCGGTGAAGCCAACTGTCAGCCTATATTTTCAGACCCCTCTTGACGTGTCACTTGAGCGAATCCTTAGCGGCAGGCCTCAACTCAAATACCATGAAGCAGGAATGGATTTGGGACTCTCTACCGATCCGGAAGAAAGTTTTAAAATCTTTCAAGGCATGATTAAGAAACATTACGACAACATGATTGAAGAAGAACACTTCAAGGTCATCGATGCTACGCAAAGTGTGGAGGAACAACAAGCCATTGTGCGCACCATTATTAAAGAACACTTAGATGATTATGTGTCACCAACCATCTATTGGGAGGAACGGGTATGACGAAATCAGCAAACTCACCCACGAAATATTACGGTGCCGGACTTCCCTACATGGATACATGGGAATATAGTGGCAAATTGATCGTGATCGAGGGAGCAGATTGCTCTGGTCGATCAACGCAAACAGCACTTCTGAAACAATGGTTAGAAGTGAATGGACATGCCGTCATGGATACAGGCATCAAACGATCTGACTTAGTTAGTGGCGTCATCGACAAGGCCAAACAAGGCAATGTCCTAGGCAAGACTACGCTCAGCCTCCTTTATGCCACTGATTTTGCTGATCAATTAGAGAATAAAATTATACCTGCACTTCGGGCAGGATTTATCGTGATTGCTGACCGTTATATTTTCACTTTAATGGTGCGTGACGCAGGGAGAGGCGCAGATCCCTTGTGGCTACATGAATTATTTGGATTTGCACTCGTTCCTGACATGACTTTTTATTTGCAAGTGCCGCCAGAGATTCTTTTACACCGCCATTTTCAAAAACGTGGATATCTCGAATATTGGGAATCCGGCATGGACTTATCACTTTCAACAGATATGATCGAAAGTTTTCATCGCTATCAGACGATGTGTCAACTTGAATTTGACGAATTGGCGGAAGAATTTAATTTTATACAATTGGATGGGACAAAAAACATCGATCAAATTCAAGCAACGTTACAAGAACACGTTGGAAAGCTGTTAAAAAATAAAAAGGGTGCTTAATATCAAAGCTAATCTTTTACACCCATCCTTATATTCAACCGCCAAATACGTGATGGAGAAATACCAAACTGATATCGCACACTGCGAGCATGTGTTGAAAAATGCTTATGTAATTGCAAACTTTGCACTCCCAGAGTCAAAATTAACGCACGAACCAGCGCTGCATCCACAATGGCAGCGCCTAGGGCTAGCGGCACTGCTACATGACATTGGCCATTTTGTCGCAGACAAAGGCCATCACAAACACAGTCATTACCTCATTTCACATGCTGACGAACTTCGTCACTTAAATGATCAACTTGTACAGGATGTGGCACTACTCTCGTGGTGTCATCGCAAACACGCAAAGCAATCATGGCTTGATGAGCGATTTGCTGGCAATCTACCACTCTTTCAACTAAGTGCCATTTTGCGCGTAGCAGATGGACTCGATCGTGGCCACACTGGAAGAGTCGCTATTGCAAGGGGAAGGCATCATGGGGGAGCATTGATTTTAGAAGTGAATGGACTACGCAAGTCAGAGTATGAAGCGCTGATGGATAGAAAAGCAGATGCTTGGAAATTTGCTTTTCATCAACCCTTGGAAATACGAATTTTATCCACTACATAAGCGAGCAATAATACAAAAATAGTGATCCAGACAGGCAGATATGGCACATGTGCAAGCCTGAGCGAGAGTGCAGGGTCTCTGCCGATCATCCCTCCGCCAGTCCAAGCTAAAATAGCTGAGCCAACATACATCAGCCAACTATATTTTAGCAATAAGCGACTAAGCACTTGGCTGGCCAACAGAATAATTAACAAACTAAGCGCTGTGCCAATCAGCAGCAAACTCCAGTTGTTGTTCGCAATGCCAGCGAGCGCAATAACATTATCAAGACTCATGCTTAAATCCGCAAATATAATGGCAATGATCGCTTGAAAAAGACGCACGGAAGATCCTTCATCATCTTCTTGCAGTGCGTTTTTTTCTTTTGCACCCATTGATAATGAGAAAGCAAAATATACTAATAGTAAGCCGCCAATGGCCTCTAAATAAGGAAGAATGAATAATTTTCCGGCAATAATCGTTAATAGTACACGCAAGACGATCGTTAGCGATAAGCCAAAAACCATTCCTTGCCACCTTTGTTTGGGTGGCAATTTAGCAGTCACCATAGCAATCATTAGTGCATTATCCCCGGACAAAACGGTGTTAACAAGTAATATCGCCATACCCTTACCTATATAATCCCACATAAAAAACCGCAAGCTCCTCTTTTACTAATGCTAGACCCTCATGCGTCGATTCCGCAACAAATACACAATGCCTATTACTATAGCTATTCCAACAATCAAAATGATTTCCTGCTTATATTGCTGAAAATTAAGCAATCGATGGCCAAGATACGCCATGATGGCAACCGATGGCACTTGACCAGCTAATGTCGAGAAAATAAACGGTTTAAATTTCACACCTGCGGCACCAGAAAGCACATCTAACCACGAGGAAGGAACCCAAGGTTGTATGCGTAATACAAATAAAATCGAAAATGCGGTTCCAAATCGCGCGCGAACTACTTTATTGCGCACGACTTGGAGTTTCGGATGACGCATCAATAATGTCTCTATTTTCCCATGAAAAACTATTTTTACGATCTGTTTTGCAAGTAAATATAACATCAGATTGCCTGTTACAACGCCTGCAAATGATACGAAGTAACCAAGCCAAAATCCATGTGCAGAAGTATTAAATCCCGCCAAAAGGGCAAACGGTGCATAAGGAACCACGGATTGCACCACGATAAGTCCGAAACTAATCAAAATACCCCAAGCACCTACATGCTGTAAATAATGCGGAATAGCCCATAATAACCCTGTGCGATGTATCCAATAAATTGCTATCCCAATGATAATGGTGAGGGCTACTAACCCTACAACCAGTTGTTTATGGTTCGACAGCCATCGTGTCACACGCCCCCACCTCATGACGTTTAGCTTACCCGTCAAGCGAAGAAAAACATCAAGGCAAAAATGACATAAGTAGCCACTACCATAATTCCCTCAAACCAATGAGTCTCCCCATCCAAGGAGACAAGATTGACAAGTATCGTCGATAAAAACAACACCACCACTTGAGCAGGAGCGAACACAAGCGTGATGGGCCTGCCCATCACAAGGCCGACAATCACTAACAATGGTGCGACAAACAGAGAAATTTGCAAACTTGATCCGACGGCAATTTCTACACTGGCTTCGATTTTTCTGTTTTTTGCAAATAGCAGGGCGGCAAAAAACTCTGGAGCAATACCTATCAACGGTAAAAAAACCAATCCAATAAATTGCTCTGATAATTTCAACTGATGCGCAATCGGTACGATAGAAGACACTAACTGATCGCTAACAAGCGCAACAATCGCGGTCGCGCTGACAAGTAATACAATGCCACGCACTGGCAATTGCCCGAACTGAATTTTATTATCCTCTGAAAAATCAGCCAAAAATGAACGATGTGTAAAAAAGGAAAATAAAAAACCACCAAAATACACCACTAAAAATACTGTTGATACCCCTATACTCAGCGCTTCTGTCCCACTTGTACGAAAGTGTAAAAACGAAAAAATACTTGCTGTCGTAAGACCAATCACCGCAACAAACAACATTGCGCTGTTCATGCCCGCTCTGCGTCTGCTAAATTGTTGCACTCCTTTTGCCCCGCCACCAACCACCATGCTAACTCCTAAGGTCAACAACAAATTAGCAAGTACCCCACCAATTATACTGGCTTTAACGACCGCATAAAGTGCTTCATGTAACGCGAAAAAGGAGAGGATTAATTCCACACTGTTACCAAACGTAATACCCAACAACGCGCCGAATATAGGCCCTAGGTGTTTCGATAACATCTCCGTAGAGGCCCCAATGACCATTGCCAACCCGATAATTGCCACACCATACATGAGAAACTCCCAAATGGTGTGACCCACTATGTGACCAAATAGAAAAACAACCAACCCAAACACAATGGCTGTGATGGAAAAAATGTTGTTTTTCAAACCTAATGCCATCTAGTCATCCTCTCTCACCTGTTTGTTTAATTGTTATTATACTGGAGTCATCACTACGCAACAAATGAACAACTGGTTTACAAATGTGGTACACTTCATTTAGTAAGGAGGGTAGAGGGTTGCTAACCAGAAATGGGAATCTAATTAAGAATCAAGGTGCCACTTGCGGGAACGTATAAAAACTTGATAAATGGCAAATAATGATTGATAGAATAACATTCGAGTAGTTAAGAGCGTGTACTTGGAA
Organism: Caryophanales bacterium; assembly: GCA_027341705.1. The sequence goes on along the minus strand of DAIELO010000014.1, from coordinate 4,469 downwards.
CTGCGCAACGTTCTACTCGCATAATAATATAAAACGTTCATGCAGGAAAATGGTTTTATTTAGAGAAATAATTTTGATGCGGATATATCCGCTAATTGTAGGAGGACTATCATGAGACAAGAAAAAAACTCGTCCTCTGCGTCATCAGTCAGACATGAAGAACGATTAGAAGATGTTGCAAGGTTTTATAACCAAGCCATCGGCAACGCTGTTGAGTCAGCCATCGCGCGCATGTCAAGACACAACCCCAAAGACAATGTGGCCATTTTTGTCGATTATGACAATGTCTTTTGGACCTTGATGAATCGCTATCGACATGACCCAGATCACGAAGACGCAGAACGAAATTTATTTGAACGACTATGGGAATTTTATGGAAAGGATAACGTCAGGCTGTATCGTGCCTATGCTGATTTCGAACAAGTAGATGCCAATTTAACCAGCTTGCAAAAAAAACGCATACAAATACGCCATGTGTATGCTAATGGGAAGAACGAAGATAAGGCTAAAAATGCTTCTGATATTGAACTTTCTATAGATGCAATGGAGACTTGTTACTCTGATCCCAATATCACTTGTTATGTATTTGTAACTGCAGACAGTGACATGATTCCGATTATGAGTCGCATGTTGTATCGCGGCAAACACGTTGAATTATTTTATGTCGAGGATGCCATTGCCAAGCACACAGATATTCGCAATTATGCACATGATAGTTATGATTTGCTTGATTTTCTACGTGTGGATGTGAGTCCGAAAAATCCTTCTGATTACCTTCAGGATGCGATTGTGTATATCTCTGAATGGCATGCCCAACCGGCGAACAAGACCAAGAATTTGGGTCCCAAGTGGTTGCGCGATGGTCTCGCAGATTATTTATCAATCCCAAGCAATACGGCAAGTCAAGTCATCGAATTATTACATCGTTACAATATCATTCGTGAAGAGCTGCGCACTAATGAATTTGGCACTCACAAGAACATCGTCTTGGGTGAAGTGGTGTCTTTAGATGACTTGCGATCTAACGAAAAAATACCCACTAATTTTTGAAAATTAGCAAATAAAAAAAATCCGTCACCTATAACCTCAGTGTGACGGATTTTTTTATTTTTACATTCCCAAAATGTGATATCCGCTATCAATATGTAAAATCTCACCTGTTAGCCCTCGAGACCAATCGCTCATCAAATAGACAGCCGTATCAGCTACTTCACTAGGATCTGTAGGTCTGCGTAGAGGCGCCTTTTCATCAAATAGATGCAAAATCGAATTAAAATCCTTTACCCCTTTTGCCGATAATGTACGAATAGGGCCAGCAGAAATTGCGTTCAATCGAATATGTTGTGGTCCTAACTCATTGGCCAAATAACGCATGCTCATATCAAGCGCCGCTTTTGCCACTCCCATGACATTGTAATTTTCTACCACCCGTTCGCCACCCAGGTATGTCATCGCCATGATACTTCCACCCTCTGTCATCAAACGACTGGCACGCCGAGCCACTGCGACAAGGGAATAAGAAGAGATATTTTGCGCTAATAGAAAACCTTCTCTAGAAGTGTCCTTAAATGCGCCACCAAGGTCCTCAGGGCGCGCATAAGCAAGGCTGTGCACCACTCCGTGTAAAACCCCTTCATTGGCTGCAATATCGTCCATAACTGCATCGATTTCCTCATCCACAGTCACGTCACAAGAAAGTAACCGCGCATTTGGAATGGAGTCATTCACTAATTCCTGTACACTTTTTAAAAAGCGTTCCCCTTGATAGGTAAAAATCAACTTGGCTCCCTGTTTATGCAGAGCTTGGGCAATTGACCACGCGATACTCCGTTTATTGGCCACACCCATCACTAAAATAGTGCGATCTTCTAATAACATTAATTGTCCCTCCCCATTACGTTCCCTCATCATTGTAACATTTTCACGGAGATATTTGGAGATATCGCTTGGCTGCCATGGCGATCGCTCCCGCTATTCTGCCCCTATAGGCCGAATCAGCCAAGCGCACAGCGTCTACTCTATTCGTGACAAAACCCGCCTCTACCAGCACAGCAGGACATGGGGCATGCCTAATTAAAAATAAATTCTTCCTCCCTACAGGACGCTGTGTAGACCCTGCCACTTGATTCATCGCCGCCTGTACTAAAGTGGCCAACTCCTTACTAGGAGCAGATTCAACTGCATAAAAAACAAGTGGTCCCTTGTCTCCAGCTTGTGTTGAACTATTGACATGGATGCTAATAAATAACGCCGGGTTCTCCTTGCGAATCATCGTTAGTCGATTTTGTAAATCCCGCTTGTGCCGACTTTGTAGTTTCGATGGATATCTAGTGGATAGATCCTCATCACTCTCTCTCGTCATTTTTACTTCTAACCCATTTTTTTTCAGCCATTCCCCAGTTGTCCGACTGATATCCAAATTAAGATTTTTTTCGATTAACTGCCCACGACTAGTCCCCCCATCAATTCCACCATGTCCCGGATCTAAAAGGATAAGTGGAGTGCTTGCACTTGCATCAATAGGTAATGTTAAAATCGTAAACATCAGGCTAAAAATTACAATCATCATTCTTTTCACAAAAAATGCCTCCCAGCGCTACTTTTATTGCTTAACGTTCGCGCTAACAGACAATTTCATTCTCAATAAATCAATTATGCCCACACCAGTCACACGACTTAACGCTTGCGCGTTCAATTTGCTCATTTTTGAACCAGCATACGCGGCAGCCGTCCCTTCAACATGTGGCTTTCGCACCTCAAGTGGCGCAGGAGCACCGATATCAGCCAGTACTTCCCTAGCTACCTTCTCCCCGTTGCGTTTAATGATCACTGCAATGTCACCGATGATCTCTGCAACAATCGACTCTGAACGCTTATCTTGGATAAATGCATAAAACCACTCTGACGACTGAAAATGAACGAACATGGCATCCCATATCACCGCTCGATTATATGAGGCCACCCAATCGCGAATTGTTTTTAAGACACTAGAAGCAACAGGAGTCTCACTGGTTAACTCCAACACTTTGGCAATGTCTTCATAGCCCCATCCACGATCACATAGCTGAAGAATTCTTTCCTTACTAAGTTGATATGTTGACATCACATCAGCCTGCTTGAAATCAGCCAAATGACCTGCCAGAAAGTGTAATGCCAGTGGTGCCTCTTCAGGGACGAATAACTCAAGATTTGGTTGTGCATAAAGTCCGCGCACCCTTTGCAAAGGCCACTCTGCAATACGCACGACAAGTCCGTGCGCTTGTGTTACTCCGTAATCAATCACCCCTGTTGTAGAAGCAATAATGACAAAATAATTAATTAAACCCTCCCAGCGCCTGACCTCATTGCCTGGAAACAACTCACTAAGTGGAGCAAATACCGCTTGTAATGGCACCCAAATGCCCGGCTTACCATGACGTAACCACATCATCAGTACTTCATTAAAATGAGAAAGTTTTTCTTTGATCACACTATAGGTTAGTTCATTCATCCATTCCCACAGTGATTCCGTACTTAATTGTAACCATTGTTCTACCTGTTGACCTTGAATTACCGCTTTGCCATTATCGAGCCTAATCAACTTTTGACTCAACAGTTGTCTCACTGCGATCACAACGACGCCAGGAAACCCTTCCCAAATACCAGTTCCCTCCATGGTCATGGTTTTTGCAGACCGAAAATAGGAAAGTACTTTTCCTACTTCTCTTTTATATAACACATTATTTTTTGTAAACCCTACCGTCCTTTGCGCTAGCAAAGACAGAAAACGTACAATATCACGAGAAAAGGTCACACCCAGTTGAGTGATAACTTGCACTTCTTCATGTACATCCTCAATATTTACAAAGAGTTCCTCATACAATGTTTCATACAAAAAAGGTAATAGTTCATCTGCAAATTCCATACTCTCACTGGCATACCAATTGTGACTTTTCCCCATAAAACCAAGTTCCTGCAATTTCATAAGCGCTTGTTCCGCTTCCTGACGCATCGCTTGATCTTCAACAAACCAACTATAGAGTGTAGTTTTCGGAAAGAAAAGAGCGTACCCATCTGTCTGCATGCCATACAAAAAATGCTGTAACCATAATCTTTCTCGGCGCGTAAGCGTCAAATACGCCGCTTTAAATCCGCCGCTGGATTGCAAGTATTCTGATATAACGAGTGCTGCTTCTTGCTTTTTAAGAGGCAAAGTAAGTGGGCCAAGTACATTTGCCAACTTACGCAAATCGCCCCACCCCATATTGACCATGATATACCAAATGCGCAAAACTCAATGCACCTCTTCCACCAACAAATCGGCAGCATCCACAATATCATAATGATACCCTTGTTCTGTCAAAAAACGCTGCCGACTCAGCGCAAAATCCTGATCTTTCGTCTCTTTCGTGACGACCGTATAAAAATGTGCTAATTGTCCTTCTTGTTTGGGACGCATAATTCTCCCCAACCGTTGCGCTTCTTCCTGC
>DAIELO010000149.1 GCA_027341705.1 Caryophanales bacterium | reverse complement strand
GTTTGATGTCGAGTGGTTGCTGCATGTGATGCGGATTGGCGAGGTCAATGGCGAGGTGGAAGTGGGACTCGACTTAAAAAAAGGCCAGAGTATTGCTGAAGATTACATCATGAGTCGCTATTATATGTATCTCCATGTGTATTTTCACCGCACCACACGCGCGGCAGAAGTGATGATGGAAAAAATGCTGAAACGTGCACAGCATATCCATGCTTCCATCCCTGGACTGCAAGGGCTGAACATGTTGCTAGCAGGCCACTTGCAAAGCGACCAACCAGGAGCGGTTGACGCGTACCTTGAACTAGATGACGCCATCTTGTGGGCTGCTATGCACATCTGGACTCATCATCAGGATCAGGTGTTGCGAGATTTATCCCAACGGCTTCTGGATCGTCGGCTGTTTCGTGGAATAGATGTTTCAGACCGGGATGAGGGGCAACGAGTGTATGCGTCGCTGCAAGAACAAGTGAGCAAACAAGGCTTCGCGCCTGAGTATTACCTAATTAACGATACGGTAGATAGCCATACGTATGACGGAGAATCAGGAGGGGCACAAACTTCAAAAGAAATTTATCTATTTGATGATGATGGTCAGTCTGTGGCGTTATCGAAGACTTCATTTTTGGTAAAAGCAGTACGCAAGCATGATGTCACTGTGCAACGGGTTTTTTATCCAGGGGACACACAAGATGAGTAAACGTGAGACAGATGCATGGCTGGAGGCGTTGCTGGAATCATTGGAGCTTGGTGTACATGCAGTAGACATGATGGGCAACACGGTGTATTACAATCGCTGGGCAGGATGGCTGGACGGACTGGAGCCTAGCGAAGTGATTGGCAAACATGTACTCAATGTGTTTCCATCCTTGACAGAGGAAACCAGTTCCTTGTTGCGAGTGCTTCGCACACAGGAGAAAATTGCTCACGAGCAGCAGTCCTATCGCAATTTTCGTGGCGATGTGGTGCATACGAGCAATATGACTAGGCCTGTTTTTGCAGATGGACGGCAAATCGGGGCGCTTGAGGTGGCGATGGACATGACCGAAGTGCAGCACTTGGCAGAGCAAGTGGTGGATCTTCAGGCAGCCGTTAGACCTGTACTTGGTAAAAAAAATAATGAATCGAAAAAGAAAACAGGTGCCTCTTGGACGTTAGCAGATTTGATAACGGGCTCGAGCGTGGTGCAAGAAGTGATCGAGAAGGCAAAAAAAATTGCTACCACGTCGTCACCAGTGCTTGTTTTTGGTGCCACGGGCACAGGTAAGGAACTGATCGTACAAGGTATTCACAACGCAAGCCCACGTGCCGCGCAACCTTTTATTGCCCAAAATTGTGCAGCACTGCCGGGGACGTTGCTTGAGGGCATTTTGTTTGGTACGGTGAGAGGAAGTTTTACAGGTGCCGAAAATCGGGCGGGAATGTTTGAATTAGCCAGTGGGGGCACTCTATTTTTAGATGAACTCAATTCCATGCCTTTGGATTTACAGGCCAAATTACTGCGAGTGATTGAGGAACAGCAGGTGCGGCGACTTGGCGATAACAAAGTGGTGCCGATCGATGTTCGGATCATGGCCGCCATGAATGTCGATCCTGAAGAGGCGTTGAAGCAGGGCAATTTGCGCGCAGACTTGTATTACCGTGTGCGCGTCGTGACGGTGCACTTGCCACCATTAGTACAGCGCGGCAATGATCTGTTGTTATTGGCGAGACACTTTATCGGTGAATTTAATCGCCGTTTTGCCAAACAGGTGAAAGGGCTTTCGCCTGACGCAGAGCAAGTGCTGCGTAACGTGTCATGGCAAGGCAATGTGCGCGAATTGAAGCATGCAATTGAGTCGAGTATGAACTTGATTGACAAAGGTTGGATTGAACCGCAACACTTGCCGATGTATTTGCTAAAAGAGGCACAGTATGATGATGCCTTGAGTGCGCAAAACAGCGCTGATTTGTCACAAAGCGGTGTGCGATCATTGCAGGAGGCGGTGGTTGACTTGGAGAAATCATTCATTATGCACGCGTTGGGAGAAGCACGTGGGAATTTAACGCATGCCGCACAAATGTTGGGGGTGCCGCGTCAAACATTGCAATCCAAAGTAAAGAAATATCATTTATAGGATAGATTCATTATATCAAAATCGTTCGTTATATGAGATATTTTAATCAGGCAAAGTGAAGCTTGCGTAAAGGGGTCTTTGTATCGATGAATAAATTATCAATTCGCGCGAAATTATTGTTAAGTTTCTCGGCTATTCTAGTTTTGGTGTTGATATCTAGTATATTAAGTGGATACTTTCGAACGCAAATCAGTACATTGTATAGTCAAATGATGACGAATAATCAAAAAATGTTAATTGCCCAGACAATTGATAGCGAAGTGCGACAAATGAATGACGATGGTGCTTGGTATCTGATGGCACCGACTAACCAACGCACGACGTTGCTTGATGGGTATCATCAATATGTGGCGAAAATCAATCGGGAATGGATTCAGCTTAACAATTTGACTGCTGATTCTACAGATGCCAATTTGTTGAATCAATTTCGCAATCGGTGGGCGGCTTATCTAAACGGCAACGCCAGTGCATTTCAATTACTTGGTAATCATAATATTCGACTTGCTCAAGAGAAATATACGGAGGTTCCCTATCAAAACCTGTTGCAACCCCTTGTGTCATATAGTCAAAACCAAGAAAAGTCAATGACTAATTTAAGTGCTCGTGTCAGTGCGTACGAGACGGCTACGAATACCATTCAGTGGGCGATCTCGATTCTAGTTATCTTATTGGGGTTAATTATTGCTTTTATCTACTCTACGCGGATTGCAAAATCATTGGGTACGCTAAAACGCGTTTCAGAGCAAATTGCTGCGGGCAATATCGGTGTGGATGAATTGATTGTTACTTCTCATGATGAAATAGGCGATACGATGGAAGCCACTAATCTGATGGTGGTTCATTTGCGCAATCTATTAGATGGAATCCGTCAAAGTGCAGAAGAATTGAACTCCGCTTCAGAAGAAAATGCCTCTTCTTTAGAGGAAACTGCAGCTTCTATTTCAGAAATTGCAAAACAGATGCAAAGAACTGCAAAAAACACAGCAGAAGAAGAACGGGATGTTGCACAAACCGTACAAGCGTTAGAGGAATTAACTAAATTGGTACACTCGGCGAAAAACCTGACTGAATCAGCTAGACACTATGCTCAGGAGACAGAACAGGTGGCTATGCAAGGTCAGACTACGCTCAAGCGAACGATTGAGAATATCCAGGAAATACGAGTAAAGTCGGCAGAGACAGAAAAGCGCATGACGGAGTTGAAGCAATACTCTAATCAAGTGGAGACGATTGCGAACACCATTCAAGAAATTGCAGAACAGACGAACCTGCTTGCATTAAACGCTTCTATTGAAGCAGCTAGAGCAGGTGACGCAGG
>DAIELO010000148.1 GCA_027341705.1 Caryophanales bacterium | reverse complement strand
AACTCGTCCATTGTTCATCCTCGGGAGATTTTCAAGACAGCGCTCAAGAGAAGTGCAGCGGCAATTATTTGTGCGCATAATCATCCGAGTGGTGATCCCACGCCTAGCACAGAAGATCTAGAGGTTACCAAGCGACTTGTGGCTGCTGGACAACTTTTGGGAATTGAATTACTCGACCACCTCATTATCGGGGATAATCATTATATCAGTTTGCGTGAAGAAGGAATGATTCGCGGCTAATGGCTTGCGTGGAAAGATTGAGGGGAGTTTAACTCGTATGTTTGGTAATTTGCGTGATTTAGGTATTGATTTAGGCACGGCAAACACGCTTGTGTATATGAAGGGCAGGGGTATTGTCGTTCGTGAACCTTCTGTGGTCGCGATGCGTACGGACACAGGTGTTATCCGTTCTGTGGGCGAAGAGGCGAAGCGCATGATCGGAAGAACGCCAGGTAATATTGTGGCCGTTCGACCGATGAAAGACGGTGTGATTGCAGATTATGAAACGACCACCACGATGTTGAAGTATTTTATTCGTCAAGCGCTTACTAAAAAATCCATCCTGGCGGGCAAACCGCGCGTGATTGTCTGTGTGCCATCGGGTGTCACTGCGGTAGAAAATCGTGCCGTGATTGATGCGACGCTGCAGGCGGGTGCTAGGGAAGCGGCAACGATTGAAGAGCCAATGGCAGCGGCGATTGGTGCTGGGCTGCCTGTAGGGGAACCTACCGGCAGTATGGTGGTAGATATTGGCGGTGGGACGACAGAAGTGGCTATCATCTCGTTAGGTGGGATTGTGACCAGTCGCTCGATTCGGGTGGCAGGTGATGAGATGGATGAAGCGATCATGAATCACATCAAGCGTAAGTACAACTTGATGATCGGTGAGCGTACAGCAGAGGAACTAAAGATTAGCATTGGCTCGGCTTTGCCAGATGAAGCCCGGGGTGAACTTGAGATCCGTGGACGTGATTTAGTGTCAGGACTTCCTAAAACCATTAATATTACCAGCAGGGAAGTAGCACAGGCACTCTCTGATACGGTGACGAACATTCTCGATGCAGTCAAGGTAACGCTGGAAAAGTCACCTCCAGAACTAGCGTCAGACATTATTGATCGGGGCATTGTGCTGACTGGTGGTGGCGCTTTGTTGCATCAATTGGATCGCTTTTTGTCTAGGGAAACAGGTATGCCCGTCATTGTCGCTGAGAATCCACTGGACTGTGTGGCTCTAGGAACAGGGAAGGCACTAGATAACATTGAAATTTTGAGGGATCGAAAAGTACAATCGTACAGGCGCACCCGTCGCTAGTCACCTGTGATGGGGTAAGGGAGAGGCGATTTGGGTGAATAGGTTTTTTTCTGGCGGTCGCTTATTTGCTTTTTTGGCCGCAGTGATTTTGCTCGTTGTGTTGGCTGGCGTGTCGCTTCGATCGCGTTTGACGGAGTTTTCTTGGCCAGAAAAGTTTACGATTGATATGACATCGATGGTGGGACGGGTTTTTTATGGGCCTGTATTTCAGGTAGATACGTTTTTCTCCCGACTAACAGACTTAGAGAATCTATATGCAGAAAATGCAGCGTTAAAGAAAACAGCTAGTGAAGATTTGCTCCTGCGGATTCAATTAAATCAGGCGCAATTGGAAAACAAACAATTGAAAACCATGCTTAATTATAAAGGCAAGGCAACGCAATTCCAATTAGTCCCGGGGGAAATTACTGGTCGCAGCCCACTGTCTTGGAATTCTGAAATCGTGCTGTCAATTGGACAAAAAGAAGGTGTGGGATCGTCCATGCCTGTACTCGATCAATATGGTGATCTGGTTGGCAGGGTGCAATCGGTCGCCCCGTTTAGCTCGGCTGCTGAGTTGTTAACATCTTCGGAGACATCTGATGGGGTGTCAGCATCGATTGTATTTAAAGGCGCGCCGGTCTATGGGGTGATTTCTGGTTCGTCTACTAATCAGGGTCTGCTACTCATGCAATATATTTCACAACTTGCCACCAATATTCATCCTGGAGACTTGGTGGTGACTTCTGGTCTAAGCAACATTTATCCCAAAGGAATTCCGATTGGGCGGGTGGTGTCATTTGTTTCCGATGGCACTAGTATTACACGTTCTGCGCTTGTCAGGCCGCTGGCCAATATGGATCAATTGAATTATGTGTTCGTATTGGCACCTAAGCCAGGGCAGGTGCAACCGTGAGATTGTTCGGCTATTTTGTGGTGTTGTTCATGAGTCTGATTTTTCAGTCCACTATTTTTCAGTTGCCTTGGTTGCAGCCGTTTGCACCAAGCCTGATTGTGATCGCTTTAGTGTTGGTGGGCGTGTTTCGCGGGGCGCGAGAAGGTCTTATCTTTGGCATCGTGATTGGCTTGATTCAAGATGTTAGTTTTGGGTCATTTCTGGGGCAAAGTGCATTTGCCTATGCGCTGATCGGTTATGTCAGTGGCTATCTGCGCAGTATGGTGATCAGAGTAAGTTTATTTCTCTCTTTGTTACTTGTGGCGATCAGTACTGAATTTTATGTGTGGTTATCTTATGCCGTCAGTCGTTTGTTTGGTCAGTTGGGAACGAATTTGCATACAGTCACGAGTACATCAACGCACATGACGCTTTCTACGCTTGTGTTTACGCTTGTTCTCTATCCCTTTTATCAGTGGGTACTGGTACCTAAGATCAAAAAAAAATATCCTGATGCAACAGATGAGTCATGATGGGACAGGCTAATTGTGGGAGAGGTTATGCGGGAATAAGACATTAGGATCATTGAGCGATGAGAAAAACAACTAACCACAAGGCCAAACGACATGTGCCGTTGCGTATTCGTCGATTGTATTTTTTTTTCCCGGTACTGGCACTGATGACATTTTTGTTGGAACTTCGCTTGGTCATCGTACAGGGAGCACAGCATGAGACGTTTGCACATTTAGCTCACCGCAATCACGTGAATTTGTTGCCTACGCCAGCCCCGCGAGGCGACATTTATGATCGTAATCACCACTTATTAGCCTATGATGCACCAATTTATAGTTTGGTGTACACGCGCGGATTTGCGTCTATCAGCCAGCTCTTAGTGCGGGAATTAGCTAGCCGACTCGGTATGTCGGCTAGCTCGCTGACCACTGTGTTACATGGTGTGCATGATGCACGATTGCAGGTGTTCATCGCCAATCGCATCTCCGCGCAGGCACTTGCTTTTGTATCGGAACATCAACATCAGCTACCAGGCATTCAGGTCATTCCTGATTCCATTCGGGTATATCCGATGGGTGATGTGGCCTGTCACGTATTGGGCTATATTCATCCTGTTCCCCACGCACTGGCGCAATCTTACAAACTTGCAGGGTTCCCTGATAATTCCATGGTGGGGTGGAGTGGGGTGGAAAAATCTTTTGATGAGTGGTTGCGAGGGGTGCCAGGAAAGATTGCAGTGGAAATTGATAGTCAAGG
>DAIELO010000147.1 GCA_027341705.1 Caryophanales bacterium | reverse complement strand
AGGCACCATCTGTATACAATTCAACTGCTGTGAGGTGTGACGTAAGATCAGTCAATCGAAAATGTCCTGAAGATTGATCGCTAACCCCTCAACGACACCTACGTTGACCGTATCATCCCGGTTGTAGACTGTTGGGAACACATGGTCTACGTTCGCAAACAGATAAATTTCGACAGTCTGATTGTACGGATCCACGATCCAGCACTCGTGCAAGCCTGCCCTTTTATAGGCCATTAATTTTGTAGTCTTGTCTTTTTTTGCTGTTCGTGGCGACAGAACTTCAACCACCATGTCAGGAGCACCGACACAACCTTTTTGTTGGATTTTATTAGGATCGCAAATGATAGTAATGTCCGGTTGAACACAGTCTCCTGTTTCATCCCCATCCAGATACACATCAAATGGAGCGACAAAACTCTCACATGCTTTCCCTTTCAAATATCCGCTGATGTCCCGTATCAGCCTAGTCACAATCCTTTGGTGTTCTGCCGATGGGGATGGGGTCATGTCGTAGATCACGCCAGCAATTCGTTCCCACCTGACAAAACTCTCAGGATCAATTTGTTCTGGTTTCATAATAAATCCCGCGCCCCGATTCTCTTTTTCTTCTATGATACGATGTTTCCATTCACTTTGCACACGCTGGCCAAAATAGTAGGGGAAAGTTATTTCCAGGGTACCCTTTAGTCCCTATTCGCATTTTTTTCGCATTTCTATCCGCCAAATACTTGAAAATAAAAGAACACTACTGCACCGACTCCTCCAAGACCAGCCAGCACTAAGCTGCTTATTGCCGCACTAACATACTTGTCTTTCCATAAGTAACGCGCAAAATTGACAGTATACGCTACTACCCAAGCTGGAATCAATAATAGTATAATCCATTCTAGAATGCGCATCATGCCCGCCTCTTTCGATTATAAAAATATACCAACGCCACCACCATCAATGGAAATAAAATGGTGATGATCCCTCCATACGTTTCATAAATGCTACCTGCTAATCCCAACACTGTTGGAAGATCAGGTGGCAAAAAAGTAAGAATGAACAAAATCAGTGCGAAAATAAATAACAGTGGACGATAAACAGGTATTTTTTGAGCATAGGCAAAAAGATAGGCAGTCAGCCACAAACCAAGTCCCATTTTAATGACCGCCGCAGACGTCCACAAAAACACAAATATAGCCTCAAGTCTTTGGATAAATCGGCTAACATAGATCACGCGCGAGAGTTGATAAATGGGATAAGTCATTTTATCCGCTACTGGAAAAGTAAAGGTACCTAATAACACCATCACAAACGCACTGACCAGCAAAGAACTGGCAATGATACTGTATATGCCTGCTTTTGTGCGCATTGATTCCTTGCGAAGTGCTGGAGCCAAAAGTAAAAGCAGCAACACTTGAAAATAGGTACTGGTATTAAGCCACCCATATTCAACAACGTTTTTTATGCCATTGCCCCAAATAGGTAGCAACTGAACTGCTTGTACCCATGACAACGGCAACACCAGCAGCAAAATGGTACCCGCAATAAAAAAATACATAAACATCAACGCGGTTCTAGAAATTGCTTCAATTCCCTTGGAACTGAGATACAGCACCGTAAGCAGAAATGTCAGCGCGATAATAATAGGCGGCGTCTTAGGAAGCACAGTGGCCACAATCGCTTCTGTAAATTCTCGCAGAATCAAAGATGTCTGCAAGAGTATAAAGACAGACAGTACCACAAGCCCTACGCTAATGACCGGAAAAGGTACAAATGCAGCCAGTGAATCGACGACATTCAGACTACCGCTCTTTTTTAACATCCAATCAATCCCTAGCCACACCATCAACACAACGATGCCCGCAAACAGCGGGATCATCCATCCTGCGGTTGCACCTTCCGTAATGATGCGAGAAGGATAGCTCAAAAACACATCTGATACGGAGTAAATGATCAGTAAGGCCGTTAATTCAGGAGCACCCAAACGCCCGATTCGAAATGACGGTAATCGTTTTTTTGTCATTAGGATTTTCCTTTAGGATTACGTAATCCAAGTTTGCGCGGTGATCCTAAGCGAATCACGTTTTTTGATCCATAAGCTTCAGGCCGTCTGACCAATTCAAATGCAGGATGCCGCCAAATAATATCCGGAGAAGACCGCCCTTTGGGTGAAAGTGGAGCCAGCATCGGCACCCCCAGACTATTTAACGATACAATATGTGTCAGCAACACCATTAACCCAAGACAAATACCGTAAAATCCAAATAATGATGCCGCGATAATATACCAGAAACGCAGCACACGGACAGAAAAACCTAGATTATAATCAGGAATCGTAAATGATCCTAAAGCAGTGACCGACACCACAATGATTAGTAGCGGGCTAATAATACCTGCTGCCACCGCTGCTTGACCCAGTATCAGCGCGCCCACAATGCCAATGGTCGGACCAATGATAGATGGGATTCGTATGCCTGCCTCACGAATAAGTTCAAGCGAAAACTCCATAATTAGCACCTCAAAAACTACCGGAAATGGCACTCTCTCTCGAGATGCGGCAATGGCAAGCATTAATTCAGTGGGTAACATTTCTGGATGAAAATTAGTAACAGCGATGTAAAATGCAGGAAGCAATAGAGCGATACCCATCGCTAAATACCGAATGGTCCGAATAAATGCACCAAATGGCCAGCGTAGATAGGCGTCTTCTGGAGCCTGCATCAACGACCAGAGAAAAATAGGGGCTAAAAGAACATAGGGAGAATGTCCCACCAAAATGGCCACTTGCCCTTCAGTTAAACCATAGGTCACGCGATCAGGTCGCTCTGTCGCTAGAAAGCGCGGAATAACGCCAAGCGGCGGATCTTCAATCAGTTGTTCAAGCATTCCTGAATCCGGCAGGTAATCCACATCTAGATTCCCTATCCTTTTTAACACCTCAGTCACCAGTTTAGGATTAGCAATATCTTTCAAATACATCACTGCCACATCCGTGCGCGCCAACTTACCCACTTGAACTATTTTCGTAATTAATTTAGGACTACGCAACCGTGCGCGAATCAATCCAGTATTGGAACGAAAGTTTTCAGTAAAGGCATCATGAGGCCCCCTAACCACTGCCTCTGTCTGTGACACAGACACTTGCCGATGCTCCCACCCCTTTGTTTCCACTGAAATCGCCTTGTCTACTCCTTCTATCAATATCACCGTGCTGCCTGCCAGCACGTTTTGCATAACTCCATCCCAAGTGTCAAGTTCCATGATTTGATTGCCTGGTAAAAGTGCTTTCTTGACCCAGTCCACCAACTTCAAATCTGGTTGATCCGCATCTAGATTGGTTAATATCATGAGTGGTTCCAACAAATTATTATTAATAATGGCTTTATCCACCAATCCATCAACAAAAACAGCCAAAAACGTGACAACATGCGGCCCGCCCAGGCGAAATTCGCGCAACACGATGTCCGCATTTTCA
>DAIELO010000146.1 GCA_027341705.1 Caryophanales bacterium | reverse complement strand
GTGTGGTGAAAACGAATTGCTGGGAGGAATTCGAGATGCAAATCAAAACATTGCTCAAAGCAGGCACACTTGCGTTAGATATCATCAATCACCAATCCACTCAATCTTTAAGTAAACTGGTTCAAAACGGCGTCCAACGCAGAGTAACCAACAATCGAGAACAACGGCCAGCTGTTACCATGACCAGAAAGGCTCAACAACAACTGCCAACCATGATGACTGCACCTCTACCCGTAGAACCAGTAAAAAAAGCGCTCAAATATGTAACTCCGGAAAACATCCAGAAAGCAATACAATGGCAAGAAATCGTAAGAAGTTTTATTACAAAAAAATAAATGACATTGAAACTTCTACGTATTAATCACGGCGTAAGGCAGGTGCTTTTTCGTCAGCGGTCTCACTTGGAAACATGCCACCAAACCATTTTTTGCGAAAGATAACACCGAGAAACACAAGAACAGCAATTGCAAGTATGCCAAAGGCTAACCAGACCACGAGTCCTTTGCTGATGCCAAAAAAGAGTCCGCCCATAGCCAAATCAAAAGGAACAATACCCAACGCTGTCGTCCAAACAAATGGCCATAATTTTACATCCAGTAAGCCTGCTACGTAATTTAACGCATGATAGGGAACAAATGGGGCAAATCGCAACGCAAAAAGTCCAAGTGTGCCACGCTTAGCCACCCATTCATTCACCTGAACCTGCCGTTCCACTGATAAAAAACGCTTGACTAGAGGTTGTCCAAAAAAACGGGTTAAGTACATGGCTACTACTGCGCCAATCACAGCCCCTACCCAAGAGTAGAATAACCCCCATCCCACACCATAGATTCCCATGTAGACAAAAATCAATGCTTCTGAAGGCACAGGAATAATACATAAGATAGCCATCAGCAAAATAGCGATTCCGATCCCCATCGCCCCAGCACCCTGAATCGTCGCCAGCAGATGATGAATCGAAAATGTATGCCGATAGTGAAAATATTCCCATACCACCAGCAACAATAGCAGCATGCCAATAATAACAGGAATGGGTTTTAATTCAAAAGGCCGGTCTTTTGGGTTAAATAAATCCTTGTTAATCCGGCGCACCTCCATATCCTCCCGAATCTGCACATTTTACTCTATCATACTCAGTAAACCTTTTCCAGAGATCAGAGAGTTCGTCTTCTCGTTGCCCCCACAGGCACCTCATCACGATAAAGTCGAGCTGCTTTGGTTGTAAACAAGATCCCATCCAAGTGATCAATCTCATGTTGAATGGCGCGTGCACGAAAACCGACTTCTTCAAATTCAACTACTTCGCCATCACGCGATAACATACGCACACGAATCCATTTGTAACGCTCCGTATCGCCATAGATACTAGGAACAGATAAACAACCGTCTGGCCCAAGCTCTAAGTCGCGTCCCTCCAGAATGATGGGATTAATCAGATCCAACCGACCCATTCCATCTTCAGCGTCCACCACGCACAGACGTTTCAGTATATTCACCTGAGGTGCTGCGAGCCCCACGCCTTCTGCAAATTTCATCGTTTCATACATATTATCAAGTACTTTCAACACATTCGGCGTAATTTTTTCCACCGCTTTTGCCGGAGTGAGCAGCGTCTTGTGTGGTGCTTTTAATATCTCGTATATCGCCAAATCAAACATCCTTCCCTAAATTATTGATCTGTTAAATTCCATTTAATTGTATTTTCAAAAATGATGGCCAACAGCACACCAACCAGTAATCCATTAGACAAAAAGGGGCGAACGACCGCAGGCAATGTAATAAAAGCGCCAGAAGCAATGGTGAAAATCCCGATCCCGACCAATACCGGTAGTGCCAAGCGGTAAATCGTGCGGTGATCAAACGTCATTCCTTCAATATACTGCATGGCAGAACCAAACAACTGCAAGTATGCTACCAATAACACGGCATCTCCTACGCTGACAGGTAAAGTGGCGAGCAGCGATCCTGCCGCAGGAACTAGTCCTAATATCATAAATAACACTGCACCTAAGGCAAAGGGAATCTTAGAAAATAGTTGCGTAGAACGCAAAAAGCCCAAAGAAGAAGTATAGGGAGCATAAGGTACCAATCCCAAAAACCCAGAAATAATGGTGTTAATCCCCGTGATCAAAAAAGACTTGCGATACATTTTTTGCGTCGTCTCTACCTGAAAAAGCGGCTTTGCAGCTTCCAACGTCGCTACAGTATTAGAAGCATTGATCAATCCAGCCACCATCGCAGTAATGATAATTCCCCATTCAACGCCTAAGTGCCCCCAAGGAAATACCTGCCACAAACTAGATATACCCGCTTGAGGAATCCCCTCTGCCGGTTGAATCATCAACCGAAAAATCACCCATCCTATGCCGATACCAACGAGAATAGAGTAATTGCGAAATTTTTTCCATCTAGATAATTGAATAAACAAAACCACTGCAATCAAAACAATAGACAACAGCGCAGTAGGAATATCAATCTGCAAATGGCCGCTAAGACCCAACATCCCTTTCATAAAAATCGAAATTAATTCTGTCGCCAACAAAATTAGAAAAACGCTTGACGCGATGGGGGTAAACCACTTTTTAAGCACGTTCCCCATGCCCATAAAACCTAACACAGCAATCGACACGCCAGATAAAATAATCCCCGTTTCCAAACTACCGCCAGCCTGAAGCGGTGTCAAGCCACTCTCCTCGGCAGTTGCAAGCACTCCCAAAATCGCTCCCCACCAAACGCCAGATTGTCCTTCCATGATGGGTAACCCATGACCGAAAAAAAGCTGCAATAGTGAGGCGAGGCCTGTGTAAAAAAAAGAACGTTGCATGGAGGACGTAATTGCCGGTCCGCTCATATGAAGTGCATTACCAATAGAAATAGGAATGACCACCGTATTAGCAAACATAAAAAGCAACCATTGCACACCCGCAACCCAATGATGAGCTTTTGTGAATTCTTTAAAATTAGTTGTCGACACTCTATTTGTCATCTTCACCAAACCCGCAAAATTGTTCAATCTAAATTCTTACGCAAATTGTACCACATGAAAAAAGAGCCGACCATCTTTTCAGTCGACTCTCAACAATATACACGTTATTCAATGTAACTCTTCAGGAAGTTTAGGTAAGTTGCCTTTTTTGATACTCTCTAGCACGCTAATTCCTGCATCCCATGTCAACGTCTCTGGATACGCATTTTCATTGTGTAACACCACGTCAAGCCCAATCTTCTCTTCTTCCGGCGATACGCGAAGCCCCATCATCAGATCAACAACCTTGAGCAAAACCCAAGTTCCTGCCCCTGCAAATACCCACGTAGTAGCCACGCCCACAAGCTGTACCACTACTTGATGCGGATTCCCATAGAACAACCCATTGGCTCCACCAGAATTGACGGCGGTGGTGGCAAATAGCCCAGTGGCAATTGCCCCCCATGTTCCGCCAATACCGTGACCACCAAACGCATCCAACGCATCATCATACTTAAAGAAGCCCTTCATGAGTGTGGATGAGAAGTAAGTTAACACCCCTGCAAC
>DAIELO010000145.1 GCA_027341705.1 Caryophanales bacterium | reverse complement strand
GCCCGGTCATGAAATCATCGGCCGTGTAAGTAGCGTCGGGTTGGAAGTTACCCGTTTCAAACCAGGTGACCACGTTGGGGTCGGCTGTATGGTCGATTCATGCCAGCATTGTGGACCTTGTCAACATGGTCATGAACAATATTGCGAAGGTCATCACACGCTGACCTACAATGATATCGATCGACATGACCGGAGGCCGACCTTCGGCGGTTACTCCGAAAAAATTGTTGTGTCGGAAAAGTTCGTGCTGAAAATTCCAGAGGGCCTTGATCTGGCAGGGGCTGCGCCGCTGCTATGTGCCGGAATCACCACTTGGTCGCCGCTGCGCCACTGGAAAGTCGGCAAGGGGAGCAAGGTGGCAATCATTGGTCTAGGCGGGCTCGGTCACATGGGTCTTAAACTGGCGCAAGCCTTGGGTGCCGAGGTGACGTTGTTTACCCGATCGCCTGGCAAGGAACTGGATGCGCAGCGTCTGGGAGCGCATAACATTGTGCTCTCCACTGACGCTGAGCAAATGGCGGCGGTGAAGGGGCGGTTTGACTTGATTATTGACACAGTGCCTTACGTTCACGACCTTAATCCGTATATCCCTGCGCTGTCCCTGAATGGCACCTTGGTACTTGTCGGTTATCTTGGCGGACTTGAACCCGTGCTGAGTACAGTTCCCTTGATTTTAGGGCGTAAATCTGTTGCAGGCTCTGTTATCGGTGGTATTGCCGAAACTCAGGAGATGCTGGATTTCTGCGGTGAACATGGCCTCACTTCAGACATTGAAGTGATCAAGATTCAGGATATAAATGAAGCGTATGGACGTATGTTGAAAAGCGATGTGAAATACCGTTTCGTGATCGATATGGCCTCGCTGAAAGCCTGATAATTGGAAAAACTGATGATCACCACGATATCAACCAATTATCCTGTAAAAAACAAATAAAAAACATAATGTTATGAAAGCATGCAGTTAAGAGAAACTCAGATTATGACCGTGCACAGTAAATATCAGCCAGATGGTTAACCACACTGGTGCCGGATTTCGTCGAGCCATGGGGAGTGTCAGTGTTTACCACACAATATCACTCTGTTGAACCTGGCGGAGGAACCGCCAAGGATATGGTCGGAGCAGCAGTGCAAAACACATAGTTTGAATCGTCGACGATTGTTAAATCCAGGGTTTAACAATCGTCATTATTTCCAACGCTATTTAATTCGAAAATCTTTATGTAAACTGCCCCAATGATCCTTCAATTTTTGCTTGTGCGTCTCATTCATCGGGAGATCTTTAATCGCTTCGCGCCAAAAATTCCTGACCTTGTCCATAACATCTTCCAGGTGAGGTTTAATTGCTCTCCATGGAATCTCGGCATGATCAGCCCATGACTGAAAATTTGCCATTGAGACATCATACCAATCTTTGGATTTTCCTAAATTGAGCGCATAATTCATTTCGCCATCGATATATACGCTCGTGGTAACGATATCGTATGCTGGCGAAAGCCTTGGTGTAATTTTATCTGAATAAATCAAACTCCAATTTTTTAGATGTGCATCACCGTTGGCGAGAAGAATGTTAACTAGCAATCGCCTGGCGAATTGTTGTACATCGGCCAGGCTGTCCCCAGAATAAGCGTAAATAATCCGGCCAATCTGTTCATAGTTTGCCGAGTTGTATTTTTCATGGGCATACTTAACCAGTACCTGGGCAAAGTCTTCCATGTGGATACGCACATCATCATTGCGATCAAAACGTTTGATTGCGAAGGCCAGCTTTTCGTCGGGCAGGTTTATCTGAGGAAGATTGTCGAGCTTGTTCATCTCGATCAGCTTGATTTCTGGAATGACGACTCCAACTAATTCCGCAAGCTTCATTGCGGTGTATTCATTCACAGGCACATCTTTATGCTTGGTAGAAGGTGGTTTTACAATCCAATCCCCCAAGACATCGCCTTTGGAAAGATTGTAGCGTCCATCTTTTTCCTTCATGGAAAATTTCATCTGAACGCCGGCCAACGAAAATTTATTTTCCGATGATACGTTGTCAAACCTTATTGCACGAGATCTACCGTGAACATTAAACACACTATCTGGAACATCGTCAGGTTCCATTGGCTCAGCGACCAAAGCGCCAGGGAGATCAGCACCTAAATAGGAGAAAATATGAAACTCGTTGTCGACATGGACTTTGAGTCCTTGCGCAATCAACTCCCGCAAGGAGGCTTCCGGAAGTAAATTGGACAACGTAGGATGCAATCTTTGGTTTCTTGCCCACGGTTCCGACATTATTTTTTCAGAACGAGGAAACGCTGGGTGGGTAATCAAACTAAATGTAGGACGACCTGCATCACTCTTGAATTCTTCGGCAAAGCTCAGCACATTTCTACCGCCTTGAAAGCCCGCCAAATAGCCAACCAGCCTTTCGTGCAAACTCAACTTGAGTACGTTTATTTCATCGACACGGCTATCGCTCATGATTCATCCCCCAGCAAATCCTGCCATGGATCATCTGAAAGAATTTTCTTTGACTCTTCCTTTGCAGGTTTTTTCGCTTGGGACACATGCGCCTTGTTTGGCTCGGAACTCTCCTGTGCAAGCAGTGCCATAACAGCGCCAAGCTTTTCCTTTGGTATGAGCATAAGTTCGCTATTTAATCCCTGCGCTATCAACTCTAAGGTATCTAGCCTAGGATTTCCTTTGGACTCCAAGCGCTGATATTGCTGACGAGATACGCCTACACGCAACATCATGTCGTTCTGTTTGAGGCCAAGTGCCAGTCGCCGCTGTTTTATCTGGTGGAGTATAGAATTCATCATAGTAAACAAATATGTTGCTTTTACAGTTGATGGAAACATATTAGTTGCTTTTACTTCTAAAAGCAACTTATTCGTTGCCTTTAAAGGGTTTTCCACACCAGAAGCAGAAAAAGCAATACAAATGTTGCTTTGTGCTTGTTTATACAGTGAACGGTCAGCATTTGAACTTTTTCTAACTATATGATAATAAGCGTAAAAATCATGTCGGCTTGAGTGTAAAAAGGACAACTCGCAGGGTAAATTTGTTCTATCCATCAGAGCCACATGATGAATCCCGTCAACCAACCATAAAAACTGTTCGTAGGTCAGTTCAAAAATAGCCGCTGTGCGCTCAGGCCAATGAAAACGACCTTGATCCAGTCGACGAATACACAGCCAAAATCCCAGACCATCCCAGTAAATCACTTTGATACGGCTTCCCGATTTGTTTCTGAAACCCATGCTGCCTGCTCAACAAAGTTTTCCTGAGCGGTTTGTCTGGCCAATGCCATTGCGCAGATCAATCTGCTCAATAGCCACAAACAGGCGAGATGGCTTAATCATGACGTTAATCTCGATAGGCTTTCAAGCCAGTCATTACGCAGTGGCTGAGCAATATTTTCAGCAAACTCAAGAATAACGCCACTGCCCAGATGCGCTATAACCACTCCCGACGATTCGTTTTTCTTCATCGTCGGGGTCACAAAGGTCGGCGGATTACTTCTCTCCGCATTGGCTTGCATCTTATGAAATGATAGGCCATGCCGTGATAAGATATAT
>DAIELO010000144.1 GCA_027341705.1 Caryophanales bacterium | reverse complement strand
ATTATACCCGATACCACTGGATTACACCGCACTGTCAATGAGATAACAGGGAAAAGTGAATTTTTCAGGGACGACTAAAAAGGAGATATTCCCCTGAGAATATTTACAAAAAAATAGGGTCTGCTTAAGAGAATGTGCCTAAAAAAATAAGGTTTTTTTCTGTCACCCGGAAACGCTCCTGATTTTCCTGTTATGGCATCAAAAATAGCCATCAAAGTTGCTGTTTCGAGAAGCGTATTTTTTTTTCTATACCAGTCAGCCGCAAGAAGTAGTGCTCCAGCAAGGTAGCTTTTAATAAATCTAAATTTGTCCCCGTTATTTACATGATTTATCCAAAAAATATATTTGTTTCTTGTATTATAGTACACATAATATGAGGGCCTTATTTCGGGATTATTTTCTCCTTCATGATAAATTAACGCATTGGGTGAAATCATATTTTTCATTCCGAATTTTATGATTTTCATGGAAAATTCCATGTCTTCAAAATAGGCGAAATAATTTTCTGAAAATCCCCCTATTTCTTTAAGAATAGAAACTTTTACAAGTATTGCTGTCCCCCACAGACAAACTTTATCAGCCTTGTTTTTCTGATAAAAATCCATTGAATCTATAGTCTTGAACTTCTCGAAATAAAAATTATCTTGATCAATGGCGCATCCGCAGAATTGAATGGTATTATCGGTTTGATTGATAAGGATCGGAGAGACTGATGCGCATAATGATGTATTCGATAAATGATCAACAAGAATGGATAAAGTATTTTCATTCATCACGGTATCGTTGTTGAGTATCCATATGTAATCATATGAATTATCAATTGCGAAATTTATACCTTTGTTTTGACCACCGGCAAATCCGGTATTTGTCTTGCTTTCGATAAAAATCAAGTTAGGGTATAAATTTTTTAATTCTTGAAGAGAATTATCGGTGGATGCATTATCAATAACCAGAACATCGTAATTTGTATAATCTGATGTGTAGAGTGATTCTATGCATTTTCTTGTTTTTTTAGATCCATTCCAATTTATGATTGATACTAATACTTTTTTCTTGCCCATAAAATTCCTTTAAGGAAGCGGTGATGAGTAGGGTAAGTTTGGGGTTTTGGATGATATTGAGTGGATGGTCAGGTCCTCAAGTTGAACTTTTGGCAAAAAAGTCTGAATTTAATTGATTTTTGATGGGTTTTTCGCTTGTTTTGTCGATTTTTTCCCAATTTATGCAATTATCTCATACCACATCATTCAATGCGATGACTTCAGCAGATTAAATAACTGCGTCCTTGGCTGATTTAATAAGTTTTCTTTTTATGGGTATCCGGAACTCATGATTGATTTTGGGTTAGAGTTCTCCTGCCTCGATCATGCGCGCCAGTGTTGAAATGTCAGCCCCGTAGTTCTTTCCCAACTCTTCCTCATGCGTTGAGGGAGAGTACAAAGCGTAGCCGATTGCTTCTCGCTCAATAGCCCTGCGTTCGAATTTTGGACGTGGCTTGACGATCTTGTGCGCCCCTTCCGAGAACAGGATCTTCGCGCGCAGCGCCTCGAAACTGTAACCCCTGCCCAGCCGGTTCATCACCCTGATTAGGTTGTTTAGGCTTTCGGTATATGCGTTGGTCACCGGATGATCGAAGTAGCCAAGTATCCACGGTGTCCAGTTATCCCAGGCCCGTACCAGGTCGGAGAATGCAACAGCAGATTCCTTAGACATGCCGCGTTTCCAACCAATATAACGGCCTTGGGCTTCGTCCTTGGACTGGGTCTCATAGATGGTGAAGAAGTCTTCCTTGAGCCGATGTGCCTCGCCAAGCTCTGGATAGTTCCTAACCCAGCCCGACAGCAGCAGACGCTCCTTGTCATTCAGATCGCGCTCCCGCTTAAGGAGAATGAAGCGGTCATGCATCAAACCTCGACGTTCCTTCGGCATCAAACGCTCCCTCAAGCTCTTCCTGGCGCGTTCCATCGCGTCGTTTGCCATACGGACGACATGGAACTTATCGATGACGATTTGTGCCTGCGGGATAACCGCTATGCAGGCATCACGGTACGGTGCCCACATATCCATTGCGACGTACTGTATTCGGTCTTTGCCATCCAGTTGGTGCAGGTAGCGCACCACGGTCTCCTTGTTGCGGTTGGGCAGCAGCTCTACGATGGTGTTGTTCTGAATGTTGGCGATTACGCCACGGGGCCGGATCAGATGTATCTCGTCGATGCCCATCCACTGCGGTGTCTCGAAACGAACGTTTTTCTCTAGCTCATTGATGTAGCCGCGGAATATCGACCTAACCGACTTCTCATCGATGCCGACCTCATCGGCAATGATGGCGAACGTGCGTTTGATCGCCTGCTTGCCGACCCACTTAACCAGGCGCGATGTCATTGGACGGCGCTCGTCTAAATCAGGCAAGGACTCGTAGAATGTCTTGCTGCAGGCTCTGCACTGAAAACGCCTGGTATCAACGTATAGACCAACACGTCGCCCATGAGTGGGCAGGTCGCGCACCATCTGCTCTCGTCGGCCAAAACCGACCAGGTTGTCCGAGCGGCAGTGGGGACAGTTACGGGGAGGTTCTTTGACTACTGCGTCGATATGGTAGTCATTATCGTTCTGGTCGATGGCTGTGACGGTGTAGGCAGGCAGGTTCATGATGTTCGCAGGCATGTTTTATTGGTTGAACTGGGGTACTGGACCTAATCTGATATTTTCAACGACCGCTTCCGGAGGTAAGACGGACATGCATTCTTTTCTAGTTGACTGACTTTTCCTAACCCTTGGCTGAAGTCCAACAACTGAGTGTCAATGACTGCAATGAAGATGGGTACCGCCTCATCGCCCAGCGCAGTGTGTGCAAGGAGTAGAGCAGGTTGTGTGTGGTTCGCACGGGTGGCGCCAAGAACCATGTCGCAATCAGTCAAAACGTTCTACCGCCCCTCAGGTTACGTTACCAAGGCCATTCCATTGAGTGCTGCCTTACACCGCCTCCAGCGCGAGCAGCTCAGCCACCGTCTGCCTTCGTCGAATAAGCCGGGGCTCACCATTTTCCATCAGCACTTCGGCAATCAGCGGGCGCGCGTTGTAGTTCGATGACATGGAGGCGCCATACGCACCGGTGTCGTGCAACACCAGCAGATCTCCCACCTGCGCCTGCGGCAAGGACCGGTGCAACACCACGCCACCGTCTCCCTGCGTAAACACATCTCCCGACTCGCACAGAGGTCCGGCAACCACCGTGTCAAACTGCAGGCCATTAACCGCTGTGCCATCAGAGTGGATCAACTCCATGCCGTGGTAGGCGCCGTATAGGGCCGGGCGAACCAGATCACTGAAGCCGGCGTCCACCATCACAAAATGGTTGGCGCCCTGTTGCTTCGTGGCGCGTACCTCGGTGACCAGCACGCCGGACTCGGCCATTAAATAGCGGCCCGGTTCTATTTCCAGTTTCACTGGGTGCTCCAGCAGTTGTTCCACGGCATGGCGCACTGCATCCCATAATGAAAAGTAGTGCGCCGTATCAATCGTGGGTTCACCGGCCTGGTAGGGAACGGACAGACCGCCGCCCGCGGAGATGGCGTGCAGGTCCAAACCCTGCGCATTCACTACCTCTACCAGCTTCAGCATG
>DAIELO010000143.1 GCA_027341705.1 Caryophanales bacterium | reverse complement strand
CATTTTGGCATCACACTGATGCGTGAATCTCATGACCAAGCGACCGAAGGAACTGCAGTGGCACAAAATGCCTTACAGCCAGGGGATCTGTTATTCTTCCAAAATACGGATTCTAGTGCTAGCTTATATGCCAATCACGTAACGCACGTGGGTATCTACATTGGTAATGGAAATATGATTGAATCATCCTCAGTTAACAATAAAGGTGTGCTGATTGTTGCAAACGTGTTTTCCAACCCGTACTACTTGGCACATTATTATGGTGCCAGAAACGTATTAAATTGAATAGGTAGATAGCTTGTGTTAAAATAATTTTGAATATTCTATTGTTAGTGTGTGATGTTGATATGAGGGGGATCACTGTTGCAATCAATCTTAAACGCGATGGAGCAGGCAATGCAGTTTCGCAATATGGAGGAATTCATTGCGCTGGCGGAAAAGGGCACACAGGAGAATCATATCATGGTTGCACAAGTGGAAGAAGTAAGCGCTTCTATTGTCCAGCTAAGGAATTCACTTGCCGCTCAAGAGCTAAGTTTAGAGCAATTTTTTCACATGATTGAGTCGGGAATTCAGGGCATGCATGGCGCTTCAAGTGCAATGGGAACAACAGTAGATTCTCTCAATGAATTAAATCATCAGTTTGATCAGGTGGGGCAGACGATTGCACAGGTTAGTCACGTAGTGACAGTGATTAAGAAGATTGCTGATCAAACGAATTTATTAGCTTTAAATGCTGCCATTGAAGCGGCGCGAGCGGGCGAACAAGGTCGGGGTTTTTCTGTAGTGGCAGGCGAAGTTCGTAAACTGGCGGATGGAACAAAAGAGCAAGTCAAAGCAATTGCAGGTCAGATTCAAGAAGTGACCACGCAATTAGATGCAGTGCGAGACACTCGTCAAATGTTGGTTAGTAATTTAGGACAGCAGGTGGCGCAAACGCAAGCTGATTTTCAACACACGCAGGGATTTAATGCCATGATGGCACAAACCAAAGACCAATTTTCCCAACTGTCAGCGGCGATTGATCAAATAGCAAGTGCCATGCACACGGCTGGTCAATCATTGAAAGACAATTCAAGAATATTAAATGGTTTTATTCAAATTGGTGAAGGACTTTCGGTATTAGTGAAGACCATTAAGGTGGCACGGGATGATGCGCTTGGTAAAGCAATTGAATTAGGGACTATTACACCTGATCAAATGCGGCAAGTGTTGATTCAGGACCACTTGTTGTGGGTATGGAGAGTAGAGCAGGCGTTGCAGGGATTTGNAGTCATTCAGCCGAATGAAGTGGCTGATCATACGAAATGCCGTCTTGGACAATTTTCAGTGACGCATGGGTGGGATGCGATGCCTGCCCATGTTGCGTTACACCGAATTGCACGAGAAATCGTTAGTGATTTACAACAGCAAGACGGCAAAGCAAAAGCAAGGGTTGCATTACCTCTACTACGCGACCAGAGTACAGAGGTGGTGTCGATCTTAAAAAGCAAACCCACTCAAGCGTTCAACGTGACCGCTTAACGCAATAAAATACGTTCGACTGCACGAGTTGCATCTTTGATGCAGTCAGGTATGCCAATTCCGCGGTAGGCAGCGCCTGCGAGCACGATGCCGGGATGATCTTTTAGTGCGTCTTCAATTAGCTGTATGCGATCCAGATGACCCACATCATATTGGGGCATCGAGTATTTCCAACGTTTGATTTTGATAAAATTCGGCCTTTCTTTTAATCCAATGCTCTTTTCAAGGTCGCTCAATGTGGCTTGAATCAAGCGTTCATCAGTCCAATCCACTGCCTCTTCATCACCGTCGCGACCTACATAGCAACGAACTAGTAAATTGCCGTTTTGTGATGCGTTAGTCCACTTTGTCGATACGATCGTACAGGCCGTAATGGTCGCACCTTCATTGCGTGGAACTAAGTAACCTGAGCCGGTCATTTGATACGACGGCGGCGTTCCTTGATAGCCAAAAGACACCGTTGCGGTATGGGCATAACGGATGGAACGTAGCGCATCAAGTGAAATATCAAGAGAAGTTAACAAATCGGCTGCGGCAAATGCTGGCGTGGTGATGATCATGGCATCCGCCTCAATGGTCGAGAGGATACCGTCCCTAAGTACAGTGATTTCATACTTGCCGTTCGTGTTTTTTTTAATTTCTACGGCACTGGTGTTTAAGTGCAAATCAGCAAATCCTTCAATGGATTGAACTAAGCGATCCACCAACTGTTCAAGTCCGTTTTTCAAGTTGATAAAAACCGGTCCAGTGGGTGCAGGGGGTGCGGATTGAGTCTTTTTCTTCATGGCGATGGTGCCAAGGATTAAACTTCGATGCTCTTCATACAGTTTGCGCCACATGGGCATGACTGCGTCGAGACTCAGGCGGTCAATATCACCTGCGTGAATACCTGCAAGCAGTGGAGACACCATGACGTTTACTACTTCATCTCCTAAGCGTTTGCGAAGTAGTTCGCCTAATGCAATATCACCATGAAGTGGTTCCAAGGGCAAAATGAGATCGACTAAGGCTCGAAATTTCCCTTGAGTGGTGAGCAGTTTGGTTTTAGCGAACGCTGCTAAGTCAGACGGCAAACCAGTTGCAACACCTGGGGGTAATGGTTGTAGTTGGTTGTTGTGCCACACAAATGTGCCGCTACTGGGACGGACAGGCACAATCTGTGCTTCAAGTCCAAGCTCGCGTATGAACTCAATTCCTGCAGGTTTACGCGTAAAAATAGAATCTGGTCCTAATTCTAGTGTGTATTCGTTCGTCCGTCTTGTTGCAATTTTCCCTCCGAATCGAGTATCGCTTTCGATCACGGTACATTTAAGTAGGTGGTCGTCATTGTTGCGCTTGCGTAACCGGAAAGCCGCAGTGAGTCCTGTGATGCCACCGCCTACGATAACCACATGTCGTTGATTCAAGAATTTCACCTAATTTCAAAATTTTCGATGAGTATTATTAAAATCTAATCATACGTACTATACCAAAAAATTCAGTTTGTTTCTTGCGATCATGAGGTGCTTATTATTGGTCTAAAAACAATCCAAATTTAATGGATTTCATTTATGGTAAATGATAAAATGAGTAGATACATTGGAATGAGTATTAGTATTGGGAATTTACGTTTGTGTAGTTGATTATAGATGGGAGTGAGTACGGTGAATTGGTTTCAAAGAATGCAACAGAGCATTGTTGTGAAGGTGACTGTTTTAATGGGGTTATTAGTGGTCATCATTGTGGCGATGGTTGGGATAAATGGTGTATTATCAATAAAATTAGAAAAAAACCTTAGCAACGTAAGAAATCAAGATATCCAATTCAACAAAATCATCCATCAGGCGAATGATCAATTTTTGAACATGGATGATCAGTCTAATATGTGGGTAGGAATGTATAATTACGGGAAAAGTTCGACCTTGGTCAAGACGACATTGGCACAAGTGTTGAGCGCGAAACAACAGTTGAATCAGGCGTTGCAATCAGCAAAAAGTCTGGCTGTCACTGCACAGGAAAAGAGTGTCGTGGTACAAGCCATAGCTGATGCGGGCGCTTATGAAAACTTTTTTGCGCAAGTATATCAGTTAAATTATACGAATCACAAAAAAGCAGCGGATATCATGTATGTAGGCA
>DAIELO010000142.1 GCA_027341705.1 Caryophanales bacterium | reverse complement strand
CGCTACACACGAATTGGTCGTACCTAAGTCAATACCGATTACTTTTGCCATAAAATAATAACCTCCCTATTTATTCACTCACTTTAACCATCGCCGGACGAAGCACTTTGTCCTTAAAATAATAACCTGTTCGCATCACGGCAATCACTGTCCCAGGATTTTGTCCTTCCACCGCTTCTGCCATGACAGCTTCATGCAGATTGGGATCAAACGCTTGACCAATCGGTTCCATCACACGCAACCCAAGGTTTTCGAGCAACCCAACGAGTTGTTTATAGACCATCCCCACACCTTTGGCGATGCTTTCCGCCTCACTTGCAGATTCAGCCGCCTGCAATGCCAATGAAAAATTATCAAGCACTGGCAACAGATCCCCGACTACCTTAGTATTAGCGAAGGTCAACAATTCTTCCTTCTCTTGTCGTGTACGTTTGCGAAAATTATCAAAATCCGCATGCACGCGAAGCAATCGGTCTTCTAATTCCGCCACTTTACCCTGCCACATCTGCTCCCCACCAGTGGCAATCGCAGGTGCATCCGTCGACTCGTCGTTGATTGCCTCAAGTACGTCTTCATCTGTCACCTGAGCTTCCACCTGTGCATCAGGCACGGCCCCGTCTGCCATCACTTCCTCGCGTTCATCTTCAGGGACACGCCCTTGTTTTTTTGAAAAATTCAAATCCAACGCCTCCAAGCCTTTAATTGCGTGCCTTACCCTGAGTACCACTTGGTCACCAGTTGAGACATTTCTTTTGATAGATAATCCAGCACTCCCATGACACGACCGTATTCCATCCTCGTTGGGCCGATAATGCCAATCACCCCAACCGGTGCCCCACCGATCTTATAGGTGGCTGTCACCAATGAGCAATCCTGTAATGTCGCCAGTTCGTTCTCGCCACCAATGCGCACAGACAACGGCTCATTGTGACGACTCTCCTGCAACAGCGCCTTAAATACCAAATCGTGCTGTTCAAGCCAAGAAAGAACGGATTTCGCCTTCTCCACATTGTGAAATTCAGGCTGCAACAGCATGTTACTCGTGCCGCCAAGGTATACTTTCCCATCTTTTTGCGCCACAATCACTTCCATCAAGCGATCCAAGATGCGCTGTGCTTCCTCAAAATCCCGCATTTGTCGAGTCGTTTCCTGAGAAATCTCTTCAAATATCCTGGATCTCATCTGATACATCGGGATGCCCACCAGTTTCTCATTAAGAAGCTGCACCATTTTTTCCACTTGCGAAAGGGAAATATCTTCTGGAAAATTTACCGTTTTGTTTTGCACCTGACCGCTAGAGGTAACGACCAGCAACACCGCAGAGTGTTCATTGATGGGAACCACTTGCAAACTGCGCAAACTGGTGTCATACACTTGCGGCCCCAGCACCACTGCTGTGTATTGAGTAAAATTGGACAAATATAGTGCCGTCTGTTGCGCAACTTTCTCAATCTCATCCACACGTTCACTAAACAAAGACTTCATTTTTGCGATCTCCTGTGGTTCTAGGCGCTCACTATGGCCTAAAAGGTGATCCACATAAAAACGATAGCCCTGTTGCGAAGGCACTCGCCCCGCAGAAGTGTGCGGTTGTTCTAAGTACCCCTGATCCTCTAAATCGGCCATCACATTGCGAATGGTGGCGGCGCTTAGCCCCATATCCACATGCTTAGAGATTGACCGAGATCCCACAGGTTCTGCCGATTGCACATAGTCTTCCACAATCATGTGCAAAATCATTTTCTGGCGTTCTGATAACACTGTCATCCCTCCCCAGGTTGAACTGAGGTCATCTTGTTAGCACTCTTGATCGTCGAGTGCTAACTGCTAATGAAAATGTATCAAATTCGCAGGTCAAGTGTCAACTATTACCGAGAAATCTCATCATAATTTCACTTGCCACCGAAAAATACTTAGCTGGTATACGTATTTGCTCCTCATCTTCAAGCAACCAACCACGCTCAACTAGCGGTGAAATCACGGTGCCAAAAGCATCTTCTACCCTGATGCCATGAGCAACAAAAAAACCTTGTTTAAAAAGCCCCGTCTGTAAGCGCAGTCCGAGTATCACACTGTCCTCCATCGCTTCACGCGGTGACACGAAATGGGTATCTGCGATAGGGCGTTCACCCTTTTGCAAGTGCTGTTGATACTGTAATAGCGACTTTACATTTTCATAGCGCATCCCATTCACATAGCCGTGCGCACCCGCACCCGCCGCAAGGTATGGTTGGTTTCTCCAATAGACAAGATTGTGCCGCGCCTCTTCACCTGGTTGCGCAAAATTGCTAATTTCGTATTGCTCGCGACCTGACTCATGCAAAATCCGTCTTACCTCTTCGTACATTTCGGCTTCTATGTCTTCTTCAGGCAAGTGCAGCTGGCCAGATTGTTGCCACTCTGCAAATGGCGTACCGGCTTCGATTTTAAGACCATAGACAGACACGTGTCTAACCCCTAACTCCACTGCACGACGCACACTTTCACGAACGTCTACCAACGACTGATCCGGTAGCCCAAATATTAAATCCAGACTAACGCGAGTAAAGCCAACGCGTGCTGCACTCTCCACACTTTTTTCAATATCTCGCACACGATGCATGCGACCAATAGCGTATAATAACTTTTCATTGAATGTCTGCGCCCCAAAGCTCAACCGATTCACACCAAAATTCCTGAGTTCTGTTAACATACGTTCGTCTACCGACCCAGGATTGGCCTCTACGGTCCACTCTGTCAACGCGTCGATGGTAAAATGATCGCGTAAATACGTTGCTATTCGTTCCCACTGCAAAAGCGGCATGACAGTGGGCGTCCCACCGCCAAAAAAAATGGTGTCGAGCCGAGGCCGATCACCTATTTGATAATATTCGTCCAGCAATATCGCAAATTCACGCAGCAGAGCATCTGTGTAGTGCACCTTCGCTTCATCATTTGCCACATGCGAAGTAAAATCACAATAAAAACACTTGCTGTCGCAAAAAGGAATGTGTACATAGAGTGACTTTGGCGACAGATTCACCATGTTACTCAATTTTGAGCACCGCCATAAATGCTTCTTGTGGAATTTCTACGTTCCCCACCTGTTTCATGCGTTTCTTTCCTTCTTTTTGCTTTTCTAGCAATTTGCGCTTGCGAGAAATGTCTCCACCATAACACTTAGCGAGCACGTTTTTGCGCATCGCTTTGATCGTTTCCCGCGCGACGACGCGATTGCCAATGGCAGCCTGAATAGGCACTTCGAACATTTGTCGGGGAATCAGCTCTTTTAATTTTTCACATAACGCGCGCCCACGATAATACGCCTTCTCTTGGTGAACAATCAACGACAACGCGTCTACGACTTCGCCATTCAATAGAATGTCCAATTTTACTAATTTAGAAGCCCGATAACCGATTAATTCATAATCGAGCGATGCGTAACCTTTGGTATTTGACTTCAGACGATCAAAAAAATCATACACAATTTCCGTCAGTGGCAATTCATAAATCAGCGTGACCCGTGTCTCGTCGAGGTACTTCATGTCCACAAATTGACCTCTTTTTTCCTGACACAACTCCATCACGTTTCCGACAAAATGGTTTGGCACAATGACAGAGGCTCTGATATACGGTTCCTCTACCGATTCGATGCGTGTTTGTTCAGGCAGCAAGCTAGGGTTGTCAATTTCCACCATA
>DAIELO010000141.1 GCA_027341705.1 Caryophanales bacterium | reverse complement strand
TAAGCTTTTTGAAGAACACGGTGTTGAGCAAGTCAGTATGAATCAAATTGCCACGGAAGCTCAGATCGGTTCAGGAACGCTTTATCGCCGATATAGAGATAAAAGTGAGTTGTGTTTGGATTTAATTACGGACAACGTTGACTTACTTTTTGAGGATATTGAGTCTTACCTGCAACGAAACATGGATGAACCGCCCAATCAACGACTAAAGGAGGTTATCCGGCTTTTTATTCGTTTTCGTGAGAGTAAGGCACAATTGCTTGCAGGAGTCGAAGATTCCGCTACGTCACTAGCCAAACGGCATAGCTTCCGAACGCGAGGTCCGATATATAATCACTTGCATCAACTGTTCGTACAACTCATTAATGAAATGTCCGCAGTCGATCAAGGCCACCCGGACAATGTCTTTAGAGCCGACATGTTGTTAACAGCTTTAAGTAGGGATTCCTATACATTTTTAAGAGAAGTGCGCGGCTTTACACCTGAAATTGTGTTAGAGCAAGTGTGTGCAACGTTTTTTCGTTAAATACGCAAACTGATCAATCGCGTCAGACTGAAGTTTTAGGCTAATAGCTATGTCGAGCACCGCAACAAGCGTGTTAACGTGTTTCACGTGTCTTGCACAACACGGTTTATATGGAGTTTACTAGTGTTCACCATGCACTTCACAACCCTCATACATTTAATACAGGAGTGATATCGTATGCTATTGCATCAACGAAANAGAATAATCTTGACTACTATCGTTTCTTCTGGCTTATTCTTAGCGGGTGCAGTGTATCCGTTCTCCGCGATGGCGGCAACGATAAGCCCATCATCAACGGGAGTCGGCACCATTGCCGTAACAGGTACCGCGAAAACCAAGGTGGTTCCCGATGCAGTTCAAATTTCGTTAGGCGTCGATACTACCAATAAGAGTGCCATTATAGCCGAAACGCAAAACAATACCCTCATGAATAAAATCATGAAAAGCTTGGTCGCGATTGGTGTTCCGCGTAGTAATATTCAGACCGAACAGTTTGATTTTCAGCCGAATTATTCCAACAATCAGTCCCAAATCATTGGGTTTACGGTGAGTAATACACTCACTATTACCATCCGCAAAATTAGTCTAACGGGCAAAATTGTCGACAAACTCGTGGCTGATGGTGCCAATCAAATTAACAACATCAACTACACCGAATCCAATGCATCAAAAATCCAACAATCCTTGGAAGCAGCTGCCATTGCCAATGCCAGAGCACAGGCCAATCAGATAGCTAAAGAACTAGGAGTTACCATTACGGGGGTTAAGTCGGTCGATGCAACGTCAAATAATATTACGCCTGTGTATGATGGAAACCTGATGAACAACACCATGGTGGCTGCTGCGGTACCTTTGTCCCCTGGTTCACAAACAATTTCGTCCAGTGTTTCGGTGGTATATACTATTCGCAACAAATAAGCAAAAACGGCCATAATCAAGGATACGATGGCGAGTCGGGAACAGAAGATATGCGGAGTGTGGATGAGAGTAATCATGAGATTGCATCCCACCTTTCTAGTCACTGGTATTTAAGATTCGCGAAAGATCTCCTTCATTCACCACTCAGAATCCCAAGTATTTTCTAAAAACAATCTTTTGAGATGTGATGATCCAAGGAGAATAGTGATGGTGGTAACCTAAACTTTGAACGGTTAAATCTGCATGAAAGGCGACTATCCAAGACAAATGTCCCTTTTTTGTGGCGGGTAGAATACCTTGATAAGCAACAACTGTATACTCATATTTCCCGTTTAATGCGGAAACAGGCGTGATGCTCCATTTTCCAATCCATTCTGAAGAACCAATTACCGTTGGCGGAATCTGATTCCTGATAGTCGGTGCCAAATATCCACGTGCCAAAGGACCAGACCTTGTGGAAATTGCCTTCAAATAGGCATTCACGAACTGAAATGCGGTACTAGGAATCTCCTGTAGTGCACGGTAAATATCTTGCACCTGTTGGTCTGATGTAAAAGTTTGAGTCCTGTTACTTGCTTGGTTAAATGCAATGGATTTTGTTGGATGCGACGTATTAGTAGAGCATCCTTCCAATAAAAAAAGTGCCGCTACTACTGCAATACTGGCAAGTGCCTTTTGTTTTATTCTCATATTCTTCTTGCCATCCCCTGTGAAGCTAAATTTTCATTTCTATAAAACTCATTCCTTTGTCCAGGAATGTCCCCCGCTATTTGAACGATACCTAGTCACCTTGTTCGTCATCATATTTTTCACAATGGCAATGGCATGTGATGAATCTATAAAATTCAGGTTCTGCACTTGATTTTCGACAATAAAGGGGAGTTTAATTTTTGACCATGTTTGACCTGCATCATGAGTGATCTCTAGTGTGTTTGTACCTGTCGAATTCCCTGCATGACAATCGGCACAATAGAGAACGAAATAGGCAGTCCGATCACTGGGGGCATGAAAACTGATCACCTCACCACCCACAACACCTTGGTATGCTTCTGTCCAAGTGAATCCGTTATTCTTACTGTGATAAATCAAAGATCTTGGGAATTGGTTGTCATTCCAGTTAGCAAATAGCCACGTAAATTTCCCATTAGAAATGATGATGCTGACGCTTGGCATCCCAAATTGAGAGGTAGTTTGTGTTAGACTCATTGGTAATGGCTCTGCATTCCAACTGATGCCACCATTTGTTGTACGATATAGCTTCGGCACTGCATTCACCGTGAATGCTGGCACGCCATAAATCATTCCTGAAGTTTTACTTTGAAAAAAGAACCGTTCAATACGACCATCCAATGGAGTGATCACTTTTGTCCATGTCCTGCCTGCATCTGATGATTTGTATAATGCACCCGAGGAATTGACTTGTTGGTTCCAACCAATGACATAGACAAGTTGGGGATTCACCCAATTGGGCTGGCTGATATACTTGGTCGGTTTCGATACCAAGGTTTCTTTAATTGAAATCAGATTCGTTGGCTTAGTCGGGGAAGTAGTTGCAGAAGGTGATCCACATGCTGATAGTAAAGCAATCCCCACCAAGCCTGTCGCTAGTAACGTAATGTAACGCTTCATTGGATCTTCTCCCATCTGTGCACTTCATTGTGGTTAATTTCCCACAAAGCATAGAGATTATTCGAATTGAGATAGCGGACGCTTTGCGAGGGAAATTGGTGCGAATATCACTTTGTCATATGATTGCTATCTCGCTGGTGCACTTGCCGCCTCAATCCCTGCCTTTAGTTCGGGTTGTTGTTTTAAGAGTTGCGCTTGATTCACGATGCCTTGAATTTCAAAAATATCGTTCCCGTCTACTTGTACCAAATTCACAGGTACTCCCATCGGTAACTTTGCCCATCCATTCGTGCCAAAAAAGCCAGTAAGATTTTTTTGCATGTTGACTGTTTGAGCGATATGCCAGCCATTTTTCTCTGCCTGCGAGAGGTACCGATTGATCTGATGCCGAGTATACCCTGTCCAAGGTTCCAGATCTTTTGTTGTCATGGTGCCACCAGTCATGATGTAATTGTTCGTCAGCCCACCGTACATGAGTAACCAGACAGACGTGGGATTGTTAGGAATCGGCGTCGATGCTTTCGGGAAATACGCGAATAAATCAGCGTTGGGTATCATTTCAAACACCACGCCCATCGGAATATAGACCGTCACACGATTTCCCTTAGGA
>DAIELO010000140.1 GCA_027341705.1 Caryophanales bacterium | reverse complement strand
CGCCGGTGATGAAGTCACTGCGCAATTCGATTGTTCCTCTTTCAATGTCCAGATTCATCATTTGCTGAAATACGTCCTTGGTCGCTTGCAAAAAGGGATTCATAAATTCAGCTTTCATTGTGATTCCCCTCCATGCCGAACGTATTCCCCGATTTTTTGATCTTCCATCGCTACGTGATAGATCAACCACGTCATCAATTTACCGGCAAATTCCTGAGCCACCTCTTCGTGATATTGACTATCTTCCAATTTTTTTGCGAGTTTTGCTACTTCTGCTTTGAAATTTTCATGTACTTGGTGGTGTTTTTCATATTGGTCATAGTGAATTGACTGTTGAAAAGCTTCTTCATCGGAGAAATGTTCTATAACATATTTTTGCATAAAATCAGAGGTTTCCTTTACCTTTTCCACTTTTTGTTCCCAGTCCCCATCACTTTTGATCGCTTGTAAAAAGTCAGATACACGGTGGAACAATTCTTGATGTTGTGTATCAATGAGATCAACACCTACCCGATAACTTTCTTTCCACATCACGTCAGCCCTCCCTCGTAGTTATGTTGATTTTATAATAGTGATCATTTCGTTATTACTATTATAATTCCTGCTATTAAACACTCATTCTAAAAAAATACTGAATTTCGCCGCATATTCGTCAAAATCAGTATTTCAGGAAGTTGAAATTTTGCCTTTGACACCTCACATAATGAGCCGATATGCTGTATTATTAAAAGATATAACTATGTATACACTTTAGCCACTGATGTGATAAGGAAGAGTCGTGATGTTCATGATAGAGGATGAACGCATCCTACCGACCGCCGTGGAGAGTATTATTCGTGTGGCCTCTGAATTACCAGAGGATTTAATGTTTAGTTTTGTCGATAATACCGGCGAAGTTCGCTATGTGAGGCCAAGTCGTCAGATCACTCACCCTGTGATGGTAGGGATGAACGCGGACAATAAGGTTTTTAGACGCACCGTCGTCTATGAAGCGTGGCGGAAGCAGGAGTTTCTCTTTCAAAAAATCGCGGCCTCACGGTTTGGATTTGCTTATTTTGCCGCAGCCTTTCCGATGTTTGGCGGCAATAAGCAATTTTTGGGTGTGTTGTCGTTTATCATCCCCATTGATGGTATTCAACGGATGACTGTGCTGCAAGAAGAACGGGATATTTTGAACTGGTTGTTGCGTGTTGCGCGTGATGTGTTTGGTGTGATGAATCCTGATCAATTATGGCAACAGTTTCGTGATATCTTTTTGCAATTATTTGCGGTCACGGAAGGGTTGATCATGGTGGAAAGCAATGGAGAATTGGTGCTCCATGAACATTTTGGTCAGGGTAATCTATCTGCAGCAGATATCGCTTGGTTGCAGGAAGATGCAGGTATTTTCAGACGATCGACGACTAATAATCAGGAAGTGTCTCTGATGGGACAAGACTGGGACATGGATCGTTATGAATTACAGCTAAACGCACGCCGGGAAATCCTGTATTTGTTGCGAGCCAAAGGGCAACCAGTGCATCCTTTGATGAGTGTCGTCATCGACTATTATCATTTGGTACGAGAAATTGTGGAACAACGGGCGTTTTTGCAAGAATTGACGTTTGTGGATCCGCTGACGGAAGTGTGGAATCGTCGGGCGCTAGAAGTACATATGGAAACGTATTTTGCTGCGCGAAATCCTGCGCCAGCGGTCTTTATCCTTTTTGATCTCGATGCGTTTAAGCAACTCAATGATGAACGTGGGCATCAACAAGGGGATGCAGCCTTAAAGGCAATTGCTCGCTATGCTCGGCGGACGTTGCGAGCCGGGGATTGGGTGGCGAGACTCGGCGGTGACGAATTTGTATTGGTCCTTCATGAGACCAGCGGCATGCGATTTTTGGACACTAAGGTACAGCAAGGCAGGTGGTGGACATTAAGCCCACTTCACGAGTTTAGCCTTGGAATGACCATGGGTATGGTGGAAATACCCGGTGAAGCAAAAACTTATCAGGAAGCGTATCGGCTGGCGGATCAACGATTGTATCGAGGCAAGCAATCGGGGAAACGTGTCCTCGTGTTTGATGAAGCAAGTTCCCCGATTACCTTGATTTTTGAGTGAACCTTACCTATGTGATTATTTGTAACACAATTCTCTTATGCCCGACTTAACTACAGAACGTATTTCAAGTATAATTTAAGAGTCAGAACAATATAGTAATATTCACATTATTGGTAAAATTCACTCTATAACTGTTTTGGGGGCATCAATCATTGATTGAACTGATTTTTATCCTATGGGTCACCGTTGGTACGGCTGGCTTTTGGGAAACCATCGAAGGAATACGACGGATCAAGGAATTTAAGATGTTCCCTGAATGGGTGTGGTCGATTGCCGGGTCAGTACTTCCGATTTTTTGGGTTGTGCTGATTCAAATGTATTTACATCCGTTGAACATCCTGACATACGGGGTTATTTCTATCGTTTATATGGTAATCGTGCAAACACGCAAGTGGGAGATTTGGAGCAGCATAGTATCCATGGTAGTTCAAATTGGTCTTTTTCTATGGCTGCCGATATGGCATCTGCAGGGAGATCGTTTCTGGGTCATACTAATTGCAGAAGTGTTGGCGCTGGCGTTGTATTTTTTTAAGAAAAATCCGGCATGGGGCTTGCTGGTCATTGTTGCTTGGGTGGTCGGGGAACCGTTATTATTTCAAATTACGGATCAGTGGCATGATTTTGTCGACCTACTGGTA
The DNA here is from genome assembly GCA_027341705.1 of Caryophanales bacterium. The sequence goes on along the minus strand of DAIELO010000140.1, from coordinate 963 downwards.
TTAGCCGTGCTCCTTTTGCTTTATACCCAGGAAAGTGCAAGACGGTTAAGAATTGTCTACGAGCGCGGCCATGATCCATTAACTCAGTTGATGAATCGCATTAGTTTTAATGATTGGATGCAGGAGAAAGCTGTCGTATCTGGCACAATGGCACTCGTTGACCTCGATGACTTTAAGTTTGCCAATGATACATTCGGCCATCAGGTGGGGGATCAAATTCTCGCAGAAGTGGGACATCGTTTGCGGCGCGTGAACGGGGTGAAGATGCAAGAGTATCGCTGGGGTGGGGATGAATTTATCATTTTACTGCCCGGGTTGGACACCAAAGAACAGGCAGGGCCGATCATCCAGAAGATTCATGACGAAATTACCCGTGAACCATTTTCCGGGAAAGAAAAGTTAAGAATTCAGGCGAGCATAGGCGTGGCGTGCGGTATGCTGAACGATGAGCTTTTATCAAAAGCCGACAGTGCATTGCTGCAAATTAAGCGTGCCGGGAAAAATCGAGTAGGTTGGTACATGGAGGAAGAAAACGCGACCACGGAAGGGGTGGAGATTACTTCGGAATCCCACTTGAAGTGGGTGTCAGATAGCCTCCGTTATCTTATGGAACATTCTACTAAAGGTTTTATTCTAACGGATCAACAGCACCGCATACTAGATGTCAATCCAGTCTTTGAAATCATGAGTGGGTACTCGCGCGTGCAATTGATTGGTAGATCGCCCAAAACACTTGCGTCCCCTCTTCATATGAATCAGATGAAATATCCAGAAATGAGAGAAACATTGCGGAAGCTCGAATGGTGGAATGGTACTTTTATCAACAAACGTCCCAACGGCGAGATGTGGATGTCTCATGATGAAATCTCTGCGGTGAAGGTGGGCGCGACAACTGTTGGGTACTGGGCGCTCGTAGAGGAAGATTCATTATTTGATCTTGAGCATGAATTATTGTACGCCATG
>DAIELO010000013.1 GCA_027341705.1 Caryophanales bacterium | reverse complement strand
AGGAGTTCGGTGTCAGAGCGTGATAAAAAGCGGTGCCCGTGTTGCAATAACGCTTCTTTTATCTCCTTCATATTATAAAGTTCGCCATTGTAGGTAATTACATAACGATGTCCACCTACGGTGCGCTCCATCGGTTGTGTGCCGCCTTCAGGGTCAATGACAATCAGACGTCTGTGGGCAAATGCAGTAGGGCCTAAACGGATTTCGCCATGATCATCTGGTCCTCGGCAGGCTAGTGTTGCACTCATGTCCCTCAACACATTATCAGATTCTTGTTCTTCCCAATCAATGTAGCCTGTGATGCCACACATGCGCACCCATCCCTTTCTTTGCTGTGATTTAGGCTATGCAAATTCGCCCAATTGGTGATTGTGATAAAGTAGGTGGGTAAAAACGTTGTGAGGTGTTGTGTGATGCTAATTATTAGCCATGAGCAAGCGATGGCGCTCGCATTAGAACAGGCTCATCAATCAAGTGTGCTGGGGGAAGTGCCGATCGGAGCAGTCGTGCTCGACGCGGACGGAAAAGTGATCGGCTTAGGGCATAATATGACGGAGAGTTGGAACGACCCGACGGCACATGCAGAAGTGATGGCTATCCGTGACGCGACACGCAGGATTGGCGATTGGCGACTTGTCGGATGTCGGCTTTACGTCACCTTGGAGCCTTGTCTAATGTGTGCAGGGGCGATTCAACAGAGTCGCATTGAACATATTTATTATGGTGCCACTAGTCCCAAAGCAGGGGCGATTGATTCCTTGATCCATGTATATGAAAGCAAAGGGTTTAATCATTACCCAAGTGTTACCGCTGGCATTTATGCAGATAAGTGTGCTATGATGTTGGCAGACTTTTTTCGCGACAAAAGAGGCAATCTTGATGTTAGCGAACTACGGAGAGGTGTCCGAGTGGTCGAAGGAGCTCGCCTCGAAAGCGAGTAGCCCTTTGCGGGGCTCGTGGGTTCGAATCCCACCCTCTCCGCCATTTTTATTTTCGGCTGAAGTCTCAGCGTTCATTGGGTTGGGTCCTGCGCGACGGGAGCTCTCGAACCGTGTCAGATCCTGACGGAAGCAGCACTTAGGGAAACCTTTCGGGTGCCGCAGTTTCGCCTAACCCGATGGCGCTGAGAGTTCAGCCGATTTTCTAAGGAGAGAAGTCTATGGTCTGTTCACCATTTGAACTTCAAAAGCTTTTTGAAACACTTGGCATCAATGAATACGAGATGGAAGAACACCATCGAGCGATGATAGACATCTTACAATGGATCGCTACTGCCTATCCAATTGCTTTTGCGTTTACGATCGGTGAAATGACGTACATAGAATTGAATCAGGCTTGTGCCAAGCTTTTTCAAGTCCCTTATCAGGATTGCTTAGTAGAATTAGCTCCAGTATTCGCTTCATATCCGGAACTTCTCTCCTTGATGTCGAGCACCGTGATGGAACAGCAGGAATATCGATCGCGCTTACTTTATTTTGAGCGCATAGACCGCTCAGTGAATATTTTAGTAGACGCGCATTCGGTGAAAAAAGACGGAACGCATTTGGGGACTGTCTTTATTTTTCGAGAGATCAATCATTTAATTCAATTAGAAACTGATTTATTACGCAATGATCGCTTGACGACGATTGGCAAAATGGCAGCCGGAATCGCACATGAAATTCGCAATCCACTGACTTCTATTCGCGGGTTTTTGCAGTTGCTCATGCGAGATCTAGAGCGTGAGGGGTGGAATAAAGAGAAAAGTTATGCTGATTTGATCCTTGAGGAAATTGATCGGGTGAATGAATTATTGAATCGAGTGCTGCTGTTGTCAAAACCTTTGGAAATTGTACTGGTGAACGATGATGTCAATACTGTTGTCAAAGATCTGGGGCTTCTCCATGAATCAGATGCTAGGATGCACAACATTCAGATACAGTTTCAATTAGGTGAAATTCCGCAAGTGAAATTGGATCTCAATATGTTTAAGCAAGTGTTAGTTAATCTCATTCGTAACGCCATTGATGCAATGGAGAATGGGGGAACATTAACGCTCTCCACAAGTTACGACACGTTTGAAAATGTAGTTAAAATTGATGTTTCTGATACAGGGCCGGGAATTCCCTCTTATCTTTTGGATCGCATTTTTGATGCATTTTTTACGACAAAGGAACAGGGAACCGGGTTAGGACTGGCCATTTGCCAGCGTAACATTCATGAATTTGGCGGTAATATTCGCGTCAACTCTAAAGGGTATGGAACGACGTTCTCCGTGTTGCTCCCCCCCATAGTCAGGGAGTGACATTGATGACATACACGGCGCTGTATCGAGAATGGAGACCACAAACTTTTGCTGAGGTGGTCGGTCAAGCTCATATTGTCACTACATTGATGAATGCGCTTAGACTAGACAAATTAGCACATGCCTATCTATTTTCAGGACCACGTGGCACAGGGAAGACCACGTTGGCAAAAATACTGGCCAGGGCTATTAATTGTGAGCACCCACAAGGTGTGGAACCATGTAATGTGTGTCCATCTTGCCTTGGTATACGGGAAGGCCGAGTCGTGGACGTAGTAGAAATGGACGCGGCTTCTAACCGTGGCATTGATGAAATTCGGGCGTTACTTGATCAAGTGCAGTACACACCCGCTGAGGTGAAGCGTAAGGTGTACATCATTGATGAAGTCCACATGCTCACACCAGAAGCATTTAACGCTTTATTAAAAACCATCGAAGAGCCCCCTTCCTATTGTTTATTTATCTTAGCAACTACGGAGATTCACAAAGTGCCTGCGACCATTGCGTCTCGTTGTCAACGTTTTGATTTTGGCCGTATTGCCAGTGAATTGATCGTGGAGCGACTTCGCACAGTGGCACAAAATTTGGAACTTCGCGTGGAAGAGCCTGCGCTTTGGTATGTTGCCCGCGCGGCTGAAGGTGGGCTGAGAGATGCGTTGTCTCTTTTTGACCAAACGCTCGCTTATGCGGACGGAGCCATTAGTGTGGAATCAGTGGCTGCAGTGGCAGGCGGGGTGCCAAGTGAGCAAATTGGCGTGTTGCTGCGCTATGTCTTGCAACGCGATCACGCTGCACTGTTAAGCCACTTAAATGATTTGTGGCAAAAAGGGACGGACCCGTTAATGTTGTTAACGGATGTGCTGGCTTATAGTCGAGATGCTATTTTATTAAAAAAACAAGTGACAGTGGAAGAGACCAAGGATCGGGAGAAATTTGACCCTACATTTCGCGTGGTAGTTCAAAGCATGGAGATCGACGCATTATTGCAATTGGTGGACACCTTGATTAAGTGGCAGACGGAGCTACGATTTCAGACACAATCGCGATTATATATAGAAGTAGGACTGCTGTCTATTGCGACGGTCACAGATCATAGTGAGCCTTTGCGTACTGATCTTACGCCTGTTGTGCAAGCATTGACAGAACGGGTGACAAAATTGGAAAGGCAATTAGCTACATACGACAATAGGCCTGCCCCAGAGGTTGACCGTGCTGCGAAAGCAAATCCAATGTCAGCGATGAAACAGACGAAGACCGCCACTGCTAAACTAGTCAATGAAAAAGTTAGCGATGATGAGAGTAGACTACTTGCGAAAATTCAAAATGAATGGCAAGCTGTGCTTGAAGAGGTGAAGAAACACAGTGTCCAAACGCGAGCTTGGCTGTACGCTGGTACCCCGGAGGGTTTGCGTCAACGCCAGTTGATTACTGTTTTTCAAAGCGAGTTACACGCAGAAACGGTAATGCGTTCCCCTCATTTGGAGACGATTGAGGGCGTGCTTCAGGCGATGTTCCAGATCCCGATTAAGCTTCATGCGGTGCACGCAAAAGAGTGGGAGAGCGTAAAGGCGGGTTCCCCCTCTTCTGAACAAACACCGACGACGCAAGAACCGTGGGTTGAGCAAGTGATCAGTTGGTTTGGTGAGGATCGAATTGAATTTGTGGATGAAACGGAGAGATAACTAGTGAAAAATATGAATCAATTGATGAAACAGGCAAAAAAATTACAAGAAGACATGGCGCGCGCGCAAGAAGAATTGGAGACCATGACCGTAACTGGCACTGCGGGAGGCGGCGCGATTGAAATTGCGGTGAATGGTCATCGCAAGGTGCAGCAGATCAAGATCAATCCTGAAGTGGTAGATCCAGGGGATGTTGAGATGTTGGAAGATTTGATGTTGACGGCGTTACGTGATGCGGAAGGTAAGGCAGAGGTTTTGGCAGAAAATCACATGGGCAAATACACCAAAGGGCTTAATATGCCTGGAATTTTTTGATGAGTGGGTTTCCAAAACCGATTGCGGATCTTCTGGAACAGTTTAACAGGTTGCCAGGTATTGGTCCAAAGACGGCTCAGAGGCTTGCCTTTCATGTCTTAACAATGTCAGACAACGGACTCCAAGAACTGATTCAGGCGCTCTATGACATCAAGGAGAAATTGACGGAGTGTCCCATTTGCTGTGCCTGGACAGATGAGGTGCCGTGTGCGAACTGTGCTGATTCGGACAGGGATCACAGTACCATTTGTTTAGTTGGTGATACACGAGATGTCGTGTCACTAGAACGCATGCAAAGCTATCAAGGTGTCTACCATGTGCTTGGTGGTGTCATTTCTCCCATCGATGGGATTGGGCCTGATCAATTACACGTGCGCGAGTTGTTGCAGCGCTTAGCTGACGAGCAAGTGAAAGAATTGATTATTGCTACTGATTCCACGATGGAAGGAGAGGCTACTGCGCACTATGTGGCAAAGTTGGTTCACCACTTTGAATCGCTGACAGTGACGCGCCTTGGACATGGCTTGCCTGTGGGTGGGGATCTGGAATATGCTGATGAAATGACACTTGCTAGAGCTTTTGAATATCGGCGTCCGATTTAGGACGCCGATATTTTTGTGCGTTCTTTTGTCATAATGGAGGTTCCTCATGACTATACTCTACTAATTTAGTGTGTGATGAAAGTAGAGGGTGAGTGATGGGGGACAGGCTGAACGCATATAGGAGACGCCAGCTTGAAAAAGAAGAACTAGAAAATGTGCAGTTTCTTCAAGACCTCGATGATGCCTATGAAGCATGGCAACTGGCCGTGCATCATTTTAATCAGGCGCTAGATTCGGAATCTGTCGATGATGCTATTTACCTGTTGATCGCTGCAGAAAAACGTTATGAAGGATTGTTGCGCATCGCTCGTCGCAGGCATCTAGCGGTAGCGTTTAATGGTGTAATCAAGACAGCCTCACTGTGATCATGAGAGGGACATGGAATGGAGATGAACGGTGATGCTACGCGGAATGCTACGCAATTTGTTGATTGGTGGAAGTGTCTTATTGTTGACTGATTATTTAGGCAAAACTGCGGGTCTGCATATACCTGTTAATGGAGGGACCTTAGGGGTGACTGCAGTATTAGGATGGCCAGGTGTAGTAGCGCTTGCGGCCATTCAAAAGTGGGTTCTTTAAACGTGGCTGCGGCGAACCAAGAGTTTGCCGACAAGCGGCATACGAGATAGCTCGTCTCCGGACACGGCTTTTAGGCGTAAGGCAAAAAACAAATAAATGGGGGCACCGACGAATAGCCCGATCAATATTTCAAAGAGTGACATGATGCGCATAGCGGCAATCTGCGGTTGCCATGTGTGTAGCACTTGAATTCCTCGTAACAACAGTAAAAACCACGCGCCGACAATGATGGAGGCCGCGAGTGGACGCCAAGCCATACTGGGGAAGCTAATGTGTACCCCAGAGAAGCGACGAACACTTCTCATGTTGAGCCATGAAGAGATTAGGTATCCGATGGTACTGGCAATGGCTGCGCCGTTAATTCCTAGCTTTGGGATCAGCATAATATTTAATCCAAGTTTGATGATGAGTCCAATACCCATGTGAGTCACGGGACGGTAAAATCGGTCATAGCCTTGCAGTATATACGTAGACACTAATTCAAGTGCGCTAAAAATACTCATAATTCCAGCAATGGCAATGGCGTCTGTACCTGCATCGCTTGAAAACAAAGTAATATTTATGGGTTTGGCTAATATGCATAGTGTGATGGCGGCAGGAAACGTGATGAAGGTCATCATTTTCAATGCCGTTTGTAATCGCAATTTCGTCATGTTTTTGTTACCTGTCGCGCGTGATGCTGTCAGCGCAGGCATAATAGAAGCGCCAATGGCATTGGCAAACGAGAGTGGAAGTTGCATGAGAATTAGGGCCTCTCCTGTATAAATGCCATAATCGATGATGGCCTGCACCATGGAAGCGCCGTTTGCTACCATTAACCGCGGGATGGTAAATGCGTCAATGGCTTGGGACAATGGCAGCACGAGTGTTCCTGAGGCAATGGGTAGGGCATAAACAAACAAATTTTTCAGTACATCTGCAGATCGTAATTGTACTGGTGGTGAAAACCTAGACTTGCGTGCATATTCTTTGCGCAATTTGCGAACGGCGCTACGCAGCAGTACAAAAGCGCCAATGACGCCAATGGTCGCGCCAAAAGTGGCGATTGCTGCTTTCGTAGAAGGATTGTAGCCAATATAGGTTGCGACCAGGGTACCGACAAGAATAAAAGCGACACGGCCAATTTGATCGACTACTTGCGAGGCACCGGAAGCTTCTAGGCGCAGGTACCCTTGAAGATATCCCCTTTCAATGCTGATAAAAGGTAGCAGTAACAGTGCGGGGGCTAATGCGTGAATTGCGGGTAACGCAGCTGCTTCTAGAGATTCGGAGTGTTGGGGTAAAGATAGTTTTAAATACAGGGAAGCGCCAAACCACATGAGCAAGAAAGCGATAATGCCAAAGATGAGCATAAAACGGCCAATGATGCGAAAGGTACCGTACGCTTCTTTGTGCTTGCCTGCAGCGGAAAGTTGACTGATCGTCTTAGAAAGTGCGAGTGGGAATCCAATGGTGGATAAGGTTAGCATAATCGTATACAAGGGATAAGCGATGCGGTAAATCCCGTAGGCATACCCACCGATAATGTTTTGTAAGGGCACGACGATGAGCAGGCCGAGCAGTTTAGCAATAAACACGGATGCCACCATGATGGAAGCGCCGCGGCCAAATTTACCTGTTGCATCCTCGCGCATGCGATTCTCTCCTTAGCACAATTCTTCGCGTAGTATAGCATAGTCACAATGAAAGAAGGAATGAAAGAAGGAATGCTGGACATTTCGTGATATTTGCGTTAAATTTAAATAACAGATTTTTTAAATGAATGTTAGAATGTGTAGTTTTTTACCTTTATTTTTAGGAGGAGAGAGGGAGAAATGGTGGAAACACAGACTGTTGATCAAAATATTGATGTGTTGTTGGGCATGCTGAACAACCCTGAAATTCAAACTGCAACCATTGCTGTACTTAGCAAAATGCCTACCATGGTGAAAATGGTCAATGTGCTTGAAATGGGAATGGATTTAGTGGAGCCGATGGCTACTGATCCTGAACTTCTTGAGAACGCTTTCAAAAGCGTGAAAGCTCTTGCTAAGCCGGGTATGGCAGGCGCATTACTGTCGTTGGCTGACAAGCTACCTACCTTAGTCAAATTGACAAGTGCGCTGGAACTTGGCGTGGATTTAATTGAACCGATGATTAAGGACGACGAGCTAATTTATCAGGCATTAGATACTGCAAAAGATCTGGCGAAGCCGTTTAGTGCGGAGAAACTTTCTGCAGCGCTTTCCTTGCTTGATAAATTGCCGATGCTAGTCAAGTTGACTAACCTTCTGGAAATGGGTGTCGATCTGGTTGAGCCAATGGTAACTGATGCAGAATTACTCCCACTCTTCATTAAAACTGTCTTTGATGCGACGTTGCCGGTCGGCCAACTGGTTACAGATAATTTGTCGATGTTCTATGCGGCGAAGGCCAAGGCAGAAAAAGACACCACGAATTATGGTGTTTTTGGACTGATGCGCTTCTTGAAAGATCCGACTGTGCAACAATCCTTGCGAATCGCAGCGGCTTACTTGGGTGCGCTTTCAGAACGTGCAGCAAAAAACAGCAAATAATGTGATTCTCCTGTTTTTCCACCTAGTACTATATAAATGCAAAAATAGCGAGAAACCACCGTCATGGTGGTTTTTTTTTTGCTGCACGGGACAATTGCCTACCACATAGACTATGCAATAGGTTTAAGATCTTGGTGAACGAGTCATACTAAATGATAGCTTGAACAAGATTCGTAAGGGCAGAAAGAAGGGGTAGACTCTTCATGGAACCTGAAATATTCAAAGAATGCGTGATTTGTGGTTGCATTGTAGTACGAAGCCAAGGCATTCACTTACTCCATCATTTTATTTGCAATGATTGTGAACGTGAAATTGTGAGCACAGATGTGGAAGATGATCAATACCGCTATTTTGTCAAACGTTTGCATACGCTCTTGTTAGATTTTAGTATTGAGCAGGTTGCTCCTTAGTACGCTATACTGAGCGTATGGATAGACAAAACGAATGGATTCAAACCCCAATTTTACAAGCACTAGAAAACCACCAACGTGTAGAGCGGACATCATTGCATGTGCCAGGGCACAAGGCTGGACGTGGATTGTATGCTGATTTTGCCAAGTATGCCGGGTCGCTTGCTAGATTAGATGCGACGGAATTACCTGGGCTAGATGATCTTCATCATCCCCAAGCGGTGATAGCAGACGCCCAACGTTTGGCCTCTGCAGCTTGGGGGAGTGAGGAAACGTTTTTTTTAGTAAATGGCAGCACCGTGGGGAATCTGGTAGCGGTAATGAGTGTCGTCACGTCGGGGGATACCGTCATTGTCGGGCGTGATGCTCATCAGTCCATCTGGCATGCGTTGGCGCTTGCAAAAGTGAAAGTCATCGCGGTAACGCCGACCTATGTGGGGATGTTAATTGGATCTGTCCGCACCTATGATATAGAGGCAGCGATGAACGCATACCCTGAAGCGGTTGCCGTAATTATTACCAGCCCCACCTATCACGGCATCGTGTCAGATTTATTCTCTATTGTGAAAATAGCGCACGCCAAGCATATGACAGTGATTGTAGATGAGGCGCACGGCGCACACTTGGCGTTTCATCCTGATTTACCACCCTCTGCAGTGGGTGCGAAAGCTGATTTAGTGGTACAAAGTGCTCATAAAATGACCGCCGCCTTCACACAGACAGGTCTACTTCACGTCAATGGTGATCACGTGGATCTTGAGGCTGTTCGCTATTATCTGCGCGTATTTCAGACTAGTTCCCCGTCTTATTTATTTCTTGCTTCCTTAGATGCTGCACGTGCGCAATTAGTCGCAGATGGAAAAGAACTTTTAGGAGAAACGATGCAGTTTTTGGCTGCTGGCAAGGCGCGGCTGAGTGAGGAATTTCCCGGACTGATTAACGGGGGATTTGCTGATTTGCCTAGTGATCCATTTAAGTGGACGATCTGGTCGGGACAGTGGGGAGTGTCAGGTGAGCAATTAGCTCGTGATTTTGCGGAATCGGGTATTTTTGTGGAGTTATATGATACGGAGCATGTATTGCTGGTTTGGTCCTTTGCCAATTCTGTTAATGATATGGAACGAGTGACTAAGGTAATTCAAAAAACACTGTATGGTAAATTACGGAGAGAATACACGAAAGAACCGTTGCGATGGGATGCGGCGATGCCACGTCTTACGGAAGTGTTGCCAAGTGGGTATGCAAAAAATATCTCAAAGCTAGGGGAACTCGATCAATTGGTCAATAAGAAAGCCGCTCAGGCAATTACCTTGTGTCCTCCGGGGATTCCCTTGGTGTTGCCTGATGAGGTGTATACTGCAAATATGATACAATACATAAAAAAGTGTATTGAATTTGGGCTTCGTGTGGATGGATTGGTAAACCCAGCGGAAGGACGTGCATGGTTTTTAAGCGAATGAATAATAGCATGAATAAATGGGAGCACGAGGCAGTTTTCATCACCATCGAGGGGATTGACGGCGCTGGCAAAACGACGCAGGTCGAACAACTAATGCAGCGGTTTTTGAACGCTGGCAAACCGTGCATTAGGACGCGCGAACCTGGAGGCACACTGATTGGCGATGAAATTCGTGCGTTATTGCTCAATCCGGAGCTAGACATGAATCCATTTACTGAGATGTATCTTTATGCGGCGTCTCGGGCGGAGCACGTCCGGGGCGTCATCGCGCCCTCCCTTGAACAGGGTGTTAGCGTGATTTGTGATCGCTTTGTCGATGCCAGCATTGCTTACCAAGGGTATGGGTTACAACCCGAAGGGCTAACTCCTGATATGGTGAAAGCTGTGAATGCACCTGCCGTCGCAGGAAGGATGCCGGATCTGACGATTATCATTGATATCGAGGCTAGCGTGGCTGAGCGGCGTGTGTGGCAACGAAAACAAGCGTTGCAACAAAATCAAGATCGCATCGAGCGCCGAGGTGCTGTGTTCTACGAACGGGTGCGCGCTGGGCTACGAGCCTTGTATGAACAAAACCCAGAACGTTATTTTTGGATCGATGGGAACTTGTCTTCAGAGGAACTAACAGAACGCATTTGGCAAGCCGTAACCCAATTATAAATGGGCGAGGAGGTACCTAATATGCGATTGGTCATCGCCATTGTCCAAGATAAAGATGCGGCGAGAATGACAGAACAGTTAATCAAGGCAGGAATTCGCGCGACCAAGTTGGCCACCACGGGGGGGTTTTTACGCGCGGGAAATACTACTTTTTTGATTGGGATTGAAGATGAACGAGTAGATTATCTACTGCAGATTATTGCTGATAGTTGCCGTTCGAGGGAACAATTTGTAACTCCTAATGCACCACTTGGAAATCAGGTGGAGTCTTATGTATCATACCCAGTGTCCGTGCAGGTGGGGGGGGCTACAGTTTTTGTGGTTCCTGTTGATCGGTATGAGCACTTCTAGTAGGTGCGGAGGGATTGGGATTGAAGATTAATCGCTATGGCGGTCAGGGTGTAAAGGCCGAGCGAGTTGCAAAATCGGATACCGGCAAAGCACATGAGTCCGATCTGTTCAGGGCGGTGCTTGAAGACGCGGGGTCAGATCAACAAAATGCAGAATTAGATCGTTTATTACAAGAGGTCAATCGCAAAGGTGACGTATTTGTCGCAACCCAGTCACTTGATGCGGCGTATGCTTACCGGCAGGCGGTCAAAAAGTATCTTGACGTACTGGTTAAAGGAAGCATGGCTGTGACATCAAAGACGTCAACAGACCGTTATGGCAAACAAAAAATGTATGCTGTCGTTCAAGAAATCGATCAGCACTTGATCGGATTGCTGAATTTGGCTATTTCTGATCAAAAAGAACCGTTGCAATTATTGCGAATTGTTGGTGAAGTAAAAGGGCTGCTGATTAGTCTGCACACTTGATGATACAAATGGGGTGAATTTCATGGACGCACGCGAATGGGGGCAACGGCTGCAACAATGGCATCAAGAGAAGCGTCTGGCACATGCCTACTTGGTGACAGCCAATGATTCGCAAAAGCTACATGAATTTGCGTACAGTGCTGTTGGGTTGCTGCTTTGTGAATTGCCTTTAGATGGAATAGCCTGTGGAGTATGCAGGTCCTGTTTGCAAATGGCAAGTGGCAATCATCCGGATGTGGAGTGGCTGATTCCTGATGGCTCGACATTAAAGATCCAGCAAATGCGTACAGTGATCAAGACGGACACACTAAAAGTAATGCATGATCGGTTACATATTTTTGTGATGGAGGATGTACACAAGTTAACAGTGGAAGCTGCTAATTCTATTCTTAAATGGGTAGAAGATCCCAATGTGAATCGTTTATTTTTGTTTTTGACCACTGCGCCTGCAGCGTTATTGCCAACGCTGAGATCACGCATCTTACTGATACGAATTTTTGATCATACTGCACTCTTTTCAGGCAATGAACAGGATTTAGCTGTATTTTCATTGGATGATGAGTCAAAAGTGGAAGAATTACAGGGGTTGATTCGCGAGTTTGGCGAGACTGCTTATCACGGTGAACGTAGTGGTTGGTTTTTAGTGTCTGATAAATGGTCAAAGTGGAACTTTAATCCTACCCAAAGCCTTGCATTTGCCGATTTAGTGATTCGCTATTTACGCGATCAAGCGGCAGTCTCTAATCACTTGGCAATGATTCATCGCTATTCGGAGTTGGCATTGGCAGTATTTCAGGTGCGTAGACAAATGCTAAGCCACGTCAATGCTCAACTTGCTTGGGAGACATTTTTAATCAATGCCGCAAAAAGGGGTGAGAGGCTTGGTTGATAAACAGGAACTGTTTCTTCGTGTTGAGCAGTTACAGGAGGAAATTGGCCATTTTTATCAGGAGATTGGCGCATTGAAGCTGCTGTTAAATGAATTGCTGGAGGAAAACCAGAACCTTATTATCGAAAACGGTAATTTGCGAGATAGGGTAGGTTTTAGCGCGGAGGAAAAGGCTGCGCCAGGGGAAGCAAAAAAATATTTGCGAAATTTATATGATGATGGGTTTCATATTTGCAACATTAATTATGGAAGCTTGCGTAAAGGAGACTGTTTGTTCTGTCTGGAAAGCCTACAGAGAACGTAAAGCAGGAAACAGGAATTTTATACATAGTACCGACGCCGATTGGCAATTTGGAAGACATGACGTTGCGAGGGATTCGTATCTTGCAAGAGGTGGCTTTTATTGCTGCTGAAGACACGCGCCATACGCGCAAATTGTTAACTCATTTCGATATACATCCTGAACGTATGTTCCCCTACCATCAACACAATCTCAAGCAAGCAGGAGAGAAAATCCAGGCCTTGTTGTTGAGCGGCCTGTCTGGCGCGTTAGTGTCTGATGCGGGGATGCCTGGTGTGTCTGACCCGGGAGAACTACTGATACGGATGCTTGCTACCGCGGGGATTCAAGTAGAAGTGTTACCAGGCCCTAGCGCCTTTATCACTGCGCTTGTGGGATCAGGAATGCCGGTTAAGTATTTTGCGTTTATTGGATTTCTTCCTGTTGCCAAAAAAGAACGTCGACAAGTTTGGGAGAGGTTTTTGCAATATGAAGGCACGCTAATTTTTTATGAGGCTCCTCACCGATTGCGTGCTACCCTTGCGGAGATGTATGGCTTGTTTGGTGAGAGGAATGTCGTCATTGTCAAAGAACTAAGTAAAATGCATGAAACTTATTATCGTGGCGACCTAAAGGATCATGTGAAGTTAGCGGATGATACATTGGAACGTGGTGAATTTGTGATTATCGTGGAGGGCGCAAAGCCTGCACCTTTAAAGCAGGATGAAGCATCTGTGAGTCCTGCAGCCTTAGTCCAGCAG
>DAIELO010000139.1 GCA_027341705.1 Caryophanales bacterium | reverse complement strand
CGCTTGATTTTCCTAGGTGGTTAGAAAAGCGAACTGCTGATAATTGGCAAGTAAATCCTATCGTGTGGACAAAACCAAATACGCGAATTTTACCTCCCTACATAGACAACGAACCACAAAATGGCCAAGGGGTTCTGATTTTCATCGGCAATGAGAAAGAACTGTATGCGGCACTGTCTATTTATTCAGAAATTGCTGACTCACTTTTAAGGCGTCTGCTGCCAGCGCTTATTCAATCGTTTACGTTGGCGTTTCGTTTAATTCGTCAACGCAAGTTGTTAGCTCTGATGAGTACACATGATGCATTGACGGGTATTTGGAATCGACGGGGATTAGAAACGCATTTTGAACTTCTAATGGCCAAACCTGTTGTAGCGCCAATGGTGATGGTACTTCTTGATCTTGATTACTTTAAGGAATTAAATGATCGGGAGGGGCATGAGCGAGGGGATGAAGCCTTAATTGAAATTGCGCGTTATTTTCGTTCCACTATCAAGCAGACAGACGTGATTGCAAGGCTTGGTGGGGATGAGTTTGTGTTGATTTTTCATGAGGTGTCGTGGACTGCGCAAACGGTAGAAATGTTGCAATGTTTGGTACAATCGGCCCCGCTTTCACAGTTTGGCCTAAAATTGACGATGGGTGTGGTCGATTGCATTACAGAATGTAGCGATTTTCGTACTTGTTATCGATTAGCGGATGAGCGTTTGTACATTGGAAAGCGCAATGGAAAAAACATGATGTCTGCGCCAGAAGGATTGATTGCTTTATAAACGAGAGGGGAAAAGAGAGAATGGAGATGGCAAAGAGAGACTCTATATTGCGGTTGTTGCATCAAAACGGTCGTTTATCAGCAGATACTATTGCGTCCATGATTGGTGAGGCACCGGACGATGTGACGAAATGGATCAAGGAAATGGAAGCAGAACATATCATACTTCGCTATTCAGCAACTATTAATTGGGAAAAAGTAAAGTCTGAACGAGTGACGGCAATCATTGACGTGAAAGTGACCCCTCAGCGTGAAGTGGGATTTGATGCGATTGCAGAACGGGTTTATCGCTTTTCCGAAGTGAAGTCGGTGGCTTTAATGTCTGGTGCATATGATTTGCAGGTGGTCATCGAAGGGGATGACATTCGCGAGATTGCGCGCTTTGTCTCTGAGCGACTTGCTACCATCGAGCACGTGATCTCTACTACTACTCACTTCTTATTAAAGACCTATAAATCGGATGGGGTTATCTTCGAGGATAATGAAGGCGATCGGCGATTAGTGGTGACGCCATGACGAACATCACTGAACGCTTATCCAAAACAGTACGTGATTTGCCTCCTTCAGGGATCAGGCGTTTTTTTGATTTGGCCAATCAAATGCAGGATGTCATTTCGCTTGGTGTTGGTGAACCTGATTTTGTTACACCGTGGCATGTGCGTGAGGCGAGCATTTATGCGCTTGAGCGTGGCTATACTTCCTACACGGCCAATGCTGGTCTGCTGGAACTACGCAAAGAAATTAGTCAATATCTACAGAAATTTCAGCTTGATTACGATCCAGAAACTGAAATCTTGGTGACCGTCGGTGGCAGTGAAGCGATTGATCTGTCTTTGCGAACATTGCTTGAACATGGGGAAGAAGTGCTGATTCCAGAACCAACGTATGTTTCCTATCGTCCGTGTGCGGTATTAGCAGGTGGTGTACCTGTCGTGGTACCCACCGTGATGCAAGATGATTTTCGTCTCACAAAGGATGCGCTTTCTAAAAAATTATCAAGTAAGACCAAGGTGCTCGTCATGTCTTATCCCAACAATCCTACGGGGGCTGTGATGGGTGAAGCGGATTTGCGAGGCGTGGCAGAGTTAGCGATACAGCATGATTTTTTTGTGGTGACAGATGAGATATATGCAGAACTTTCGTATGGAGAAGCGCATCACAGTATCGCCGCCATTCCTGGAATGAAGGAGCGCACGATCCTGGTGAGTGGGTTATCTAAAGCGTATGCCATGACTGGATGGCGCATTGGTTATGTTGCTGCCCCACGCGAAATCATGCAAGAACTTGTGAAAATTCATCAATACACGATTCTTTGCGCGCCTGTTATGGGGCAGATGGCGGCGATCGAAGCGTTGCGATTTGGGAGTGTTGAGCGCACGCGCATGGTGGAGAGCTACAATGAAAGACGTCGACTGATTGTCAACGGTTTTCAAAAAATTGGGCTGGATTGTCATGAGCCAAAGGGTGCATTTTATGCTTTTCCTTCTGTGCAGGCGTTTGGTTTGTCTTCAGAGCAATTTGCCGAAGGGTTGCTCCAAGAGGGGCAGGTTGCAGTGGTGCCAGGGCACGTGTTTGGGGAATCGGGGGAAGGATTTATTCGAGCCTCCTACGCTACCTCGGTAGATAATATTGAACGCGCGCTGGAGCGTATCGATCGTTTTGTGCACACCTATCGACCACAAGAGGTATAGGTGATGGATGAGCGCTGGTTGGCCTATCTTTATTATTTTAATGTGCTGAAAGACTACTATGAATGTCACGAATATGGGGAATCGCTGTGGCTGGATAGTGGGCGACCTGAGGCGTTAAAAGGGATGATACAGGCGGCTGTGTGCCTGTATCATTTGGAGAACGGCAATATCAGGGGCGGGTATGCGATGTGGCTGCGGGCTAGGCAGTTTTTGCAAGCTGTAACGCCTATCTACATGGGCGTTGATATCGAGCGCTTGATCGAGCACATCAACGCCGTGTATGATCACGTGCCCAAAGCTTGGCGAGAACTGGTGGTCGCTAGTCAGGATGTGAATACACTTGATCTGCCGACGGTACAATTGCATTTGGTAGATCAGGATTTAGCACGACAACTTGCACATTTTGTGCCTAATGAATGAGCAAGGACATGATGATTCCAAGCACAGTAGCGATGGGAAGGGTTAGCGCCCAAGCGACATAAAGCTTAATCACTTTTGGACGATTCAAATGATGATGGCGAAGATCGTGGCCAACGCCAAGCAGGGCACTATCGATCGTCTGTGTGGTGCTGACAGGTCCACCTAACAAGGCAGCACCGATCACCACTAACACAGAGGTGAACTGAATGGTGGCTACGTGTTTGGGCTTCAATTCGTAAAAGGCGTGGCCAATCGTTTGGGCAATGCGATTGCCCCCAAGCATTGCTCCTATCACCCAGACGCTCGTTGAACTGATGACCATGACGAAGGAAATGTGAAAATTCGGGGATATTCGTTCAATCATCAAAAGTGTCGCCGCTAGTCCTATCGCCTTTTCTGCATCGTTAGCACCATAAGCTAGCCCTTGTAAAAAGGACAGCACATACGATAGTGATCGCCACGTTTGCTCCCATTGGGAGCGTTTGTTTTTGCGGATGCGGCGTTCAATTTTATATAATAGTTCCCCAGCAACGAAACCAAGCGTCACGGAGATCACGATCGACAAGATAGTCATCCACAAGCCGTGCCAGTGAATCGCGTGGAGTCCAAGCCGAAAGCCAGCAGCCCCAATCAGCCCTCCTACGAGCGCGAGAGAGGTGCTCGTAGGTACTCGTGCAAACCAACTAAGCACTAATGTGGCAAGTGTAGCGAGTAGCGCGTTATTCAAGATATAGACATCGTTAGGCTGTAAAAGGATGATGTTGTTGCCGATCGTGTATGCTACTCTAGCACCTAAAATAAAAGGTCCAATGACAATACCCACTAGCAGCAGAGCAAAAATAATTTTCCATCTTGATCCCGCATGTTCCACGAGCCCAATCAGATTGCCACCATCGTTCCATCCCGATATGCCTTGAAAAATGATGAGTAAGATAAATGCAAAGATCATGTTAATTCCTCATTTAA
>DAIELO010000138.1 GCA_027341705.1 Caryophanales bacterium | reverse complement strand
TTAATAAAGATTCGTGAGCTATACCCACCCCACTACGAAAAAAAGCAGCAACGCCACCGCTCCTGAAAATATTGCAGGCAACAATAATGGCTTTGTCAGATCCATCACTGGCTTTTCCAATACCAGCGCCAACGTGGCCGTGTTGTCACTAAGGGGAGAGGCAAACCCTCCCAGTGTCCCCCCGGCAAAAATAGCGGCAAGTGTCAAGACAAGTGATATTCCCGTCGCAGTAGTCAGTGAAATAGCAATCGGCAACAATAGTCCCCATACACCAAATGTTGAACCAAGAAAATAAGAGAGCACCGCGCCCGCTAAAAATAACAGTGGCAGGATCAATACGTGCGGAAGATGAGCACCTAGTGCGCTCGTAATCCAATGCGTGAATCCTAACGAAGACGCGATGCCGGCTACCGCCCATACCAGAATCAACAAGAGTAAAACTGGCATCATTTCATTGCCACCCGCAATAAACGCCTGCATGAGATTACCGATGAATTCCTTGCGAATGAGTAAGAACACAATGGTCACTACTAACGTAACAATAAGTGCCTGCATCATGGCCTTACTTGCATCTGCATGCAACAGTGCAACAAGAGGGTTCCACGAAAAACGCATACCACTAATGTATGTAAATAATAATGTTAGCGCCCACAACATAAGCATAGGAATTGCAAAATGAAGCACATGTGGACTAGGCTCAGACGAATTTTGCTTGGCCTTAACATTCATCTGATACTCACCTGTTCCACCTGAGCCAATCGCACCCCACTCCCCATTTAGCGCGAGTTGATTCCTTTGCAGGGACAACTTTTGCTGCTGATCTGTTTTCTTTTGACGATAAAAAAAGCTTTGCCAAGCCGCCCACAAAAGAATTGCCCATGAGAAAAAGTTGAATGGAATAGTTGCTAGAAATAACGAGTATGCTGACCCTGCATAATGCACCGACTTTGCAGCTACGGCACATAGCCCCACCATGTAGCCAACGAAAATAGTACCAATTGGCATAAGCGTAGCAAGCGGTGTAGCCGTTGCGGTTAATACCATCCCTGATTTAATGAGATCCTTGGGGTCTTTAGTTAACCCCTGCGTTAAGAGCGGGCCAATGGCCATAATGCGAAAGTCAGGTGCCATGGCTGTCCACAACGACGACAGCCACAAAACCCCATACGCACGCCTTCTCGTACGCGTCCACGGTTCTAACCATTGGATAAACCCTTGAATGCCGCCTGAAGCCCGTAATAGCCCAATAAATGCGCCAAACAAATATAAAAAAACAAGCAGATGTAAGTTCCCAGGTATTAATAATTCTTGGTAGAGATAATTAAGCAGTGTATCGAGCGTTGGCATGATCCCGGGCGTGATCAACCAAGCGCCAAGTATTACTCCAATGCCCAAACCAACAAGAACTTGTTTGGTCCAGAGAGAGACCAAAATTACCACCAGCAAAGGCAGTATAGACAGAAATCCCGCCATCATGTTCACGCCCCCTTGGGGCTATATTGCACGAAATAGCGGTAAATCTATTCAAGTATTCAAATTTTTAATATCCTCGGTCTCTACTCACCTCACCGAGGAGAGGCTGTGAATTAACATAGCGGAGATAATTGTCGGAAAAAAATTGACTCACATCCTGAATGAGACTAGGTCCTGAATTATGGGGCGTGAGATAGACATTTGGCATATCCCAAAAAGGGTGGTCGAGCGGTAATGGCTCCTCGGCAAAGACATCAAGAATAGCGGCCCGCAACATGTTTGATTGCAAATGCATGATCAATGCCTGTTCATCAACCGTCTTGCCTCGACCAATATTCACTAAAATAGACGACGCTGACATGGCCGACAAGACACTTTCGTTAACGATTTTTTCTGTTTCTGCCGTATGCGGTAAAATCACCACTAACACATCCACTTGTTCTGCAAATGCGAGCCACTGCTCAGGGTAAAAATGCTGATCGACCAAGTGTTGGTTGGTTCCAGTCCGACTAAGTCCCATCACCTTCATCCCAAAAGCCTGGCCCAGGCGCACAATTTCCTTTCCGATAGAGCCTAACCCTGCCACCCCTAGTGTTTTTCCAGCGAGAGACTCCAGTCTATGAGGCTTCCATGCATGATTCGCTTTTGCCAACAAAAAACGATCTACGCCTTGATACTCGTGCAACAACCAAGTAAACACATACTCTGCCATCACGTTGCCGAACTGACCGACAATTCTCGTTAGCTTCACAGATGCAGGCAAGACTCCCGCAACATCCTCAACGCCTGCTCCCATCCATTGTACCCAATGTAAATGGGGTGCCTGTATGTACAAATGCACAGGAAACTTCCATGCAAAAAGAATTTCTACTGAATCGAGCCATTCTAACGCAGACTGTTCATCATTTGCGTACACGACGCGCCCAAATCCTAGATTAGCGACTGCCTGCGCGTATTTTTGCGCTTGTCGTTCGTGATAGACAAGAATCAACGGCTGATCTGATAGCGGTATACGATTCACTTCATCATCTCCTGTAACGTTTTAATCAATTGTTCTTGCTCTGGTGGAATGATCACCTCTGGATCTACAGGATTGATCCACATCAGTTCATCCACCTCTGGATTGATTTGAAACGGCAACTCTTCTACTAGTTCACAGTACACAGCGATATCAAACGTCGACCATGTTTCCACTGTTCCAATTATTGTTTTTGCTTTTACCACCATGTTGGCCTCTTCTCGCAATTCCCTTTCGGCAGTGGTAAATGGATGTTCGTGGCGCTCTTTGATGCCCCCAGGACACCGCCAGAAATATCTTTTGCCATACGTATGATGAAGCACAAGCAGACGCCCTGCATTATCTGCTACAAGCGCCACCACTGCAATCACATATTTAGGTTTCAACCAAAAAACTGCCCATTTCGAAATAAATTGCGGCGTAATGCGATATAAGGCAATAACAAATCCACGCCATTTTCGTAGCACACTGGACAACTCTACACCACCGTCAGATTGTCGTTCCACTCTCCATGAGCCATTGTAATCGCTATTTTACCGCGCGAATCACTGATTGTACAATGACCTCTACAGCCAGTGCCCCCACTACTTCCACGCGACTTTGTACATCCCCTGTGGACAGAGCAAAGAGGGTATCGCCGTCAAATGGGGTATGCACAGGACGAATCGTTTTTGCCAATCCATCGTGCGCCATCTGCGCCACTTTATTAACTTCCGCCTTGCTCAATTTGGCATTAGTCGCAATGCAGCCAATGGTCGTATTTTGATGAAAAAATGAATCAGTTTGTTCCATGAAAAGTACATCCAAACTTGACACGAATGCAGGTGATGCCAGTGACCCTTCCTCCACATCATTGTGAATGCCTGCCAAAATTTCACCGTTATCAGGATTCACCACTTCACCTAGCGCATTAACAGCCACAATGGCTCCCACGACCAGATCACCTAAGGCAATCGCAAATGAACCGATTCCCCCTTTGCTTGCCCGTTCCATTCCTAACAGTTTTCCTACTGTAGCGCCACACCCGGCACCCACACTTCCTTCTTGTACTGGTGCTGCCGTAGCTAACTTTGTTGCCGCATAACCCATGGCCTCATCAGGGCGGATAGTTGCTGACTTGTAAGCTAAATCAAAAAGTACCGCCGCCGGAACAATCGGTACTTTAGCAACTCCCACGTCGAGTCCCATTCCCATCTCCTCTAACGCCTGCATCGCGCCACTTGCTGCCGCTAATCCATAAGCACTTCCGCCTGCCAGTACGACCGCATGTACCCGATCCACCGTATGCACTGGGTTGAGCAGGTCAGTCTCCCTCGTCCCAGGTGCCGATCCACGCACATCTACGCCGCCCACTGCCCCATTTTTCGC
>DAIELO010000137.1 GCA_027341705.1 Caryophanales bacterium | reverse complement strand
CTTGTTCAAACCCAATCCCCAATCGCTCCGCTACCCCAGGCCGAAATCCTTCTAGTACCACATCCACCGTTGTTGCAATTTGCATCACTCGTTCACGATCATCAGCAGATTTCAAGTTAACATAAATCGATTGCTTATGTTCGTTATTGGCAAGAAATACGATTCCTGTTTCTTGCACAGTACGTCCCAATCGCCGGGCCGGATCTCCTGGCGGGGGCTCAACTTTGATGACTTGCGCACCCATATCTGCCAGACGCTTGGTAGCAAATGGACCCGGAAGAAATTGTGTGAAGTCCAGTACACGAACGCCTTCCAAGAATAAATGGTTTTCTCCCTCACTCACCCTAACACCTCATCGCCGACTATCAGTTTACAAATTTGTCGCTTCCACGCCAATCTTGTTCGCGCAACCGATATTTTTGGAGTTTGCCTGTCGCAGTCCTTGGCAACATGTCGACAAAGGCAAAAATCTTCGGCACCTTGAAGTGACCCATCCGCGACCGACACCATTCTCGCAACTCTGTCTCGTCAAGCGTCATGCCATCCTTGAGCACAATGTACGCCTTAGGTACTTCACCCCATTGTTCATCAGGTATCGCAATCACTCCCACTTCGAGAATGGATGGATGTTCGTATAAGACGCCCTCCACCTCGACGGAGGACACGTTTTCACCACCAGAAATAATGACGTCTTTCGATCGATCCACAATTTCAATATACCCGTCCGAATACACCACTGCGAGATCCCCAGTGTAGAACCACCCATCACGAATCGCTTTTGCAGTCTGATCCGGTTGTTTGTAATAGCCTTCCATCACTACGTTGCCTCTGGTCACAATCTCGCCAATTTCGCGACCGTTCCATTCCACCTCTGAGGCATCTTTACGCACTACCTTGGTTTCACCGTTGAATACCAGTTCTACGCCTTGCCGCGCTTTGATCTTCGCCTGTTCTTCTTGTGGCAACGAATTAAACTCCGCTCTCCATTCACAGTAGGTGATAAACGGCGAAACTTCGGTCAACCCGTACACGTGGATGATGTCCATGTGAAACATTTTCTGCACTTTGTCGATCACCGCTGCGGGTGGAGGAGATCCCGCTGTCGCCATGCGTGGATGCGTCGTTATCGTTACCTGATCAGCCCCTGGCGCATTAATCAACATGTTCAACACCGTTGGCGCGCCACAGGCCAGCGTTACTTGTTGATCCACCATCAGCTTTAAAGTCTGGACGGGGTCAACTTTTCGCATGCAAATGTGAGTAGCCCCGACCGCTGTCAGCGCCCACACGCCACCCCACCCGTTGGCATGAAATAAAGGCAATGTGTGCAAATAAACATCCTCATGCACCACGCGAAGGTGATAGAGAAAATCTGCTGCATTGATATAGTTATTGCGATGGGTAAGAATAACCCCCTTCGGCTTCGATGTGGTTCCGCTGGTATAGTTGATCGTTATGGCCTGATTTTCATCTAAATCCACCACAAAAGGACTTCCGGAAGCACTTTCAAGCAAGGTTTCATAATCGCGTGCGTTAAGCGTGGATGAAAAGCCACTTTCGACTTGGATAAACGTGTGAATTTGTGTCAATCGAGGAATTAGGCATTCTATCATTGACCCAAACTCACTGTCGACAATGATAGCCTTGGCATCACTGTGGTCAAGGATGTACAATACTTCTTCTTCAGCCAGACGCACATTCAGTGGCACCATCACCGCACCCATCTGACCAATGCCATAGAAACATTCGATCATTTCATGCGTATTAGGCAACATCACGGCGATATGATCCCCAAATGTCAGCCCCAAACTTTGCAGACCATGTGATAGTCGCCAAGTTCTACGGTCAAATTCTTCATAAGTCCAACTGGAATCACCATCAATAATGGCGGTCTTTTTAGGGTATAATTTACTGGCGCGTCGTTTGAAATCAATGGGAGTTAATGGTGTAATCATCAAGTATCCCTCCATACTTCTATAGTAAACTTGCTCTTGCATATGCACATTACTATGTAGGTCGTTGTTCCCAGTTGGCAATGATCAGTTCCACCAATAGAGGATCAAATTGTTCCCCCTTGGCACTCACGATGTATTCCTTGACGCGCGATGTGTCCCATGCCTCCTTGTATGTCCGCGCCGACAACAGCGCATCCACCACGTCTGCCAACGCCACGATCCTGCCAATCATCGGGATCTCCTCCCCTTGTAGCCCCCTTGGATAGCCGCGACCATTCCACCACTCGTGATGTGTCGTCGCCGATTGAATCGCATACTCAAACTGTTGTTCGTATCCATGATGGAATGACTCCATGTTGCGATACAACATATTAATCATGTCTCCGCCCACAGTAGCATGATACTGGACATAGGCTCGTTCTGCATCGGTGAGACGCCCTGGTTTAAATAGCATTTCCTTTGGCACCGCCGCCTTGCCAATATCGTGCACGACACTTGCGGCTTCGATTAAATCAATATCCTGCTCCGGTATCATGCCTGCTTGATGCGCAATTTCCGCGATCCAACGTGCTAATTTAGACACACGACCCACATGGGCATCCAATTCCGGATCGTTCCATTCAGCGATTTTGGCCATGGTATGCAGAAAAATGCCCTCCACCGTTTGCAATGATCCTATGGACAACGCACTCGCTACGCTTAACTGTTCAATCGGTTGATGCAAGGAGACATACACCCACTGCCCTTCGACTTCCAGCTTCATAATCGTCAGGGACACGACAAGATAGCGTGATTCCTTGAGGTGTCGATTGACCAACACCCCCGACCAAGCACCCTGATTTTGCAAACTTGCATTCAGGTCATCATAAACAGAACGTGCAGTCAAACCTGACTTCATCATACTTGGGTTGTGAATATGCTCATCTTCACGATCAGCGCCATATATATCCATCCATTTCTTATTATAAGATAAAACATGGCGTTGCATATCGGCAATTAATACAGCAATCGGCCATCCTAACACGTCGGAAAATGTCATTTTCCCACCTGCTTTCGTTATCATTCTACCATAAAATGGCCAGTTTTATATCTTAAATTGCGTCAACTGGTGCTGCATTTCCTGCGCTTTTTTACTCAATGCAGCCGCGGAAGCCGTAATCTCTTCCACCGAAGCCAGTTGTTCCTCAGAGCCCGCCGTGATCGTTTGTGACGCTCGATTTGCCGTCTTCGCAATGCTCGCCATTTCCACCATAGCAGAAGTCATCTCTTTAGTCGTCGCAGAAATTTCCTCGGAGGCCGCCGTCACTTCTTGCACCTGACGAGATACATGTTGCGTCGCCTGTAAAATCATTGCAAATGCCTTGCCTGCTTTTTCAATCACTCCCATGCCGCGCGTGGTCTCCGTACTGACGTGCGCCATCGACGTGACCGACTCCGTCGTGTTGAGTTGAATCGCTTGAATGATTTTGGTAATCTCCCGCCCCGAAGTGGCAGACTCCTCAGCGAGTTTACGCACTTCCTCTGCCACCACAGCGAATCCTTTGCCCTGATCGCCCGCCCGTGCCGCCTCAATGGCGGCATTGAGCGCGAGCAGATTCGTCTGCTCTGCGATCCCAGTAATCGTTTCGATGATTTTTCCTACTTGTTGCGAAAACTCATTTAACTGTTGCAACGAAGCAGATGTGGAGCCCACCGCTTCATTGATCGATCGCATTTGCGCCACTGCATCGCCAATCGCTTGGTTGCCCTATTCCGCCATCTGTGTCGTAGCGACCGACGACTCAGACACCTGAATCGTCGTATCGGCCACCTGTTGAAGGTTCGCCGCGATGCCTTCCATCGCGGTGACCCCCTCGCTGGTGGTGGTCATTTGTTGATTCGCCCCTTCGGATACCGCTTGAATAGAACTCGCAATTT
>DAIELO010000136.1 GCA_027341705.1 Caryophanales bacterium | reverse complement strand
AAATGAATGTGCATCTTCTTGTTTTCTACATCTACATCAAGAATACATGCAGGAATAGCTGGTATTAAAACGTCTTTCCCATTTGGTTGACGAACTACATACACATCATTCGCGCCAGGAGATAAAACGTCCGTAATTGATCCTACCACTTCTCCACTTTCCGTAATCACCTGGCAATTAATCAAATCATCAATCCAGTATTCACCATCTGGTAATGACGGTGCATCTGTTCGTTCAATTTTCAAATCCGCCCCACGCAAACTTTCCGCCTGCTCAAGCGTCTCATACCCTTCAAACACTACAAGGTAAAGTGATTTATGCATGCGGGCTGTCTTAACCACCAATTGCGAAGTTCCCTGTCGTTGCTTTGCATGAAGAACCAATTTGGAGCCAGGAGCATAACGAAGTTCAGGATAATCTGTCCGTGACATGACTTTCACTTCACCCTTTAAGCCATGTGTACCCACGATGGTGCCGACGGTAAACATTTCCCCCACAGCCGTTACCCCCCTCCCTTTGAATTAACCAAAACTCATCAGACTAATCAGCCATTACTTGGCCATTTTGCCTAATCTCAACCACCGCGCCATCTTTAATGACAATTTCACTACCTTGAACTATTGCATCCCAAGAGTCGCCAACTCGAACATCAACGGTAGTCTCAACGGTACCATTAGCAACTTCTGAGCCAACGTCCATTTGCTGGATTTGTGTCAATTGTTGAATTAATTGTTCCCGTTGTTCGATGCGTTGTGCCTTCTCTTGCTCGATTTTTACTTCTGCTGCCTGAATAGCACCTTCGCCTTGTTTTTCGGCATCTCGTAACCATTGCTTGCTACGAAATTCCAGTTCCTCAAGTTCTGCAATTGTACTGTTAACCAATCTTCGGAGTTCAGCTAACCATGCTTGTTTAGTGTCTTCTGTCAAAACGACTTTAATCGTAACCGGTTGGCGAATAGTGATCAATATGAACACTCCTTTAATTGTGTATTTGAGACAACTACCCATAAAACAAGTGGCAAAACAGGGGTATATCCCCCGTCCTGCCCCTTATTATACAATTTCAATAGACACGTTCTTTCTTTCTGGAAATGAAGCCGCAACTACAACGTTGCGAATTGATTTAACAGTGCGACCACCTTTACCAATCACTTTGCCGACATCTTCTGGAGCTACGCTTAATTCAAAAGTAACCCCACGTTCAGTATCTACTTCTCGAATCATGACCGCATCAGGTTGATCCACAAGGTGACGAACAATTAATTCGATCAATTCTTTCATGCAAACCGCCTCCGCGACTCCCTGCCATGGGAACTAACTTATGCTTTAATATGACGGGATTCATGGTGCTTTTTCATAACGCCAATTTTACTAAGCAATGAACGAGCGGTATCAGAAGGTTGTGCACCCACCTGTAACCAATATAATGCGCGATCTTCTTTAATTTGAATTTGCGCAGGGTTGGTTAGCGGGTTGTATGTGCCAATCTCCTCAACAAAACGTCCATCACGCGGGGCGCGAGAATCTGCCACTACCACACGATAGAACGGACTTTTCTTAGCGCCCATTCTCTTTAAGCGAATTTTTACTGCCAATATCTTCACCTCCTTAACGTAGTCTGAACGTTATCTTTTTTTCTTGTGGCGATGAGTGCGCTGCTGTGGCAGTCCGGGATTTCCCTGCATCGAATTTGCCAGTTCACCCAATCCACGCGCTTTCTTTTTGCCGCCAGGTCCACTGAACATCTTCATCATCTTGCGCATCTCTTCAAATCGCTGTAACAGTTGGTTGACATCTTTGACCTGCGTACCACTGCCCTTAGCTACACGCACCCTACGACTAGAACTCTTCATGATCAATTCTGGTTTTTGGCGCTCTTCCTTGGTCATGGACAAGATGATCGCTTCCACCTTACCTAGCTGACCTTCATCCAATGATTTGCCCTGCAATTGATTTTTTAATTTGTTCATCCCAGGAATCATGCCAAGAATTTGATCGAGCGGCCCCATGTTACGCATCTGGCGCAATTGACTGAGAAAATCTTCAAGTGTAAATTCGTTGCGACGAATCTTCGCTTCTAAATCCTTTGCTTCTTTTTCGTCAAAAGTAGCCTGTGCCTTCTCAATGAGCGGCAGCACATCGCCCATCCCAAGAATTCGTGATGCCATCCGATCAGGGTAAAAAGGTTCTAGCGCATCGATCTTCTCGCCTGTGCCTACAAATTTTACAGGACACCCCGTCACATGACGCACCGTAAGTGCCGCACCACCTCGCGTATCACCGTCTAGCTTCGTCAATATGAGGCCTGTCAAATGCAATCGGTCATGAAAATTTTGCGCCACATGAATCGCATCCTGGCCTGTCATCGCATCAATCACAAGCAGAATCTCATCTGGTTGCGAAATCGTGACGATCTCGTCCAATTCAGTCATCAACTGTTCGTCAACGTGCAACCGCCCCGCTGTGTCCACAAGTAGATAATCATAGCCACCGCGCCTTGCTTCGGCGAAGGCACCGCGCACAATTTCCTGAGGTGTGACTTCATTGCCCAGTGTAAATACTGGCACTTTGACCTGCTCACCTAATACCTTGAGTTGATCAATTGCGGCAGGGCGGTACACGTCAGCCGCCACTAACAGTGGGCGACGACGCTCCGTAAGTGTGAGATACCTCGCAAGCTTTGCAGCCGCTGTCGTCTTCCCCGCACCTTGCAACCCGACCATCAACACAACTGTTGGTGGTTTAGACGAATGAGCAATCTTCTCTTGTGCCCCGCCCATCAATTCCACAAGTTCATCATTGACAAGTTTCACTACCTGTTGAGCGGCAGTTAGACTCTGCAATAATTCTTGTCCCACTGCTTTTTCACGAACGCGTTCGGTAAAGTCCTTCGCCACAGCATGATTGACATCCGCCTCTAATAGCGCACGGCGAATCTCACGCATTGCTTCCTTGACATCTTCCTCGGTCAACCGGCCTTTGCCCCGCAATCGCTGCAATGTGACTTGCAGGCGATTTGTCAGCGTATCAAACACGCATGTTCACTCCAATTCACCCATGAGCTCATTGATCAAAATTCTAATTTCATCACTCAGACACCCTTGTATATGTAATTGCGCCGCTAGCACCTGTAACGCACTTTGCCTCTGTTGATGCGCATGCGCAAGGCCTAACTTCTCCTCGTAACTATAAAGCTGCGAAATGGTTCGATGAATCACATCATGTACAGCTTGCCTAGACACTGTCAGTTGCTCCGCAATCTCTGCAAGCGACAAATCTTCCGTGTAGCGAAGTTCCATAATCAGCTGTTGTTTATCCGTTAATAAATTTCCATAATAATCAATAAGGATGCCGATTTCTACGGTCTTTTCGAGCATAGGCACTCCACCTTGCTTCTAACTTTCACAGCATACAGCAGTAGAATTAGCCTGTCAAGTATAATCCCTTGTCAGTTGCTCTGATTTCCAAAAATTATGCTTGTGAAAATAATGCCTCTACAAAATCACTGGCCGCAAATGGCTGCAAATCGTCAATTCCTTCACCAACACCAACCCATTGAATGGGAATCTTCAATTCCTGATAAATCGCAATCACCACGCCGCCTTTTGCCGTCCCGTCCAGCTTGGTCAACACAATACCTGACAACTTTGCCGCTTCGTTAAACATTTTCGCTTGTACGATCGCGTTTTGCCCTGTGGTGGCATCAAGTACCAATAATACTTCATGCTCACCGTCTGGCACCTCTCGATGGATGATGCGATGAATTTTCTCCAATTCTTCCATCAAATGCGCCTTATTCTGCAGCCTTCCGGCCGTATCGCAAATGAGCAAATCAGCGTCCCGTGCTTTGGCAGCTTGAATCCCATCAAAAATCACGGCGGCCGCATCGGCACCTTGGTTTTGCCGAATGACCTCCACTGCTGCCCGTTCGCC
>DAIELO010000135.1 GCA_027341705.1 Caryophanales bacterium | reverse complement strand
AGGTGAAATTCTTGGCACCTTGGCCGCCAAAATCGCATTTGACGGCATTTCCAAGATCACCATTCGCTATGAAGGTGAGCCGACCCAGCACGCGCTAGAACCCATTACCCGTTCTGTATTAAAAGGCGTGCTCTCACGTTACTACAGTGAAGAGGTACACTTAATTAGCGCGGCATTAATTGCAGAAGAAATGGGATTTGATGTGGTGGAGAGCAAATCCTCCCGACATGCCAATTACTCCAATTTTATGCAGGTTGAACTCGAAGGCAAAGAAGGCCGGGTGACTGTGGCAGGCACAGTATTAAAAGGACATGGCAGTAGAATTGTAGAAATCGATGGTTATTCGGTTGATATTCTGCCAAGCTCCGCCATGTTGATGACGTGGCATCGAGATCGTCCTGGGATCATTGGGCTGATTGGCAGTATCTTGGGCGAAGCAGGTATCAACATCGCCTCCATGCAAGTGGGACGCCAAATGGAAGGTGGACAAGCAATCATGATCATGGGTGTGGATCGCTTTGTTCCTGAGGAATCGCTTCACTTCCTGGGCACCACCAAAGACATCGAAAGAATCCTCTATTTAGAACTCCCGATCGCATAAATAGACAATATTAAGTAAGAGGGGCACTCGAGAGTGCCCCTCTTTTTTTATATCATATAGATAGTACTAAGCGCCAAATTATAATGGACCCTACCTATAGCTTCAGCAAGTAAGGGTGCGATTGGCAACACTTTAAGTGGCACACCAGTCATGGTGGCAACAGGTAACGTATCTGTCACGATTAACTCAGCAATGGCAGGATGTTGCAATCGTTGCTCGGCAGGGGAAGAAAAAATGCCATGAGTCGCACATAGCACCACGTTTTGCTTGGCACCCATTGTGATCAAATTATCCACCACTTGTGCAATCGTTCCCCCCGTATCAATGATATCTTCAATCACAATCGGAGTTTTCCCCTTAACATCGCCAATCAAGTGCGTAATCACCGCTTCATTGTGACGAGGACGGCCTTTATGCATGATGGCTAATGGCAGATCAAGCAATGCCGCGAATTTTTCTGCAGTTTTCGCACGCCCCGCATCAGGGGACACGATGACAGCATCACTTAAGTCCTTCTTCTTCACCTCGTCAGCCAAAATGGACAATGCGGAAAGATGATCCAAAGGAATATTGAAAAAACCCTGAATTGCCGACGCGTGCAAATCAAGGGTGATCACGCGATCTGCCCCCACCGTGGTAATGACGTCCGCTACCACTTTTGCCGAAATCGGTTCCCTTGCACCTCCCTGTTTTTCTTGTCTTCCGTACCCAAAATAAGGAATAATGACATTAATTCTTCCTGCTGAGCTTCTTTTCAGCGCATCAATCATCAACAGCAATTCTACAAAATGATCATTGATAGGTGAAGAAAATGTTTGAAATAAATAAACATCTACGCCACGAACACTGTCTAGAAATTGAGCATACAGTTCACCGCTCTTAAAACGGGACAGCTCAACTTTCCCAAGTGGTACATTTAGATGTTTCGCCACTTGTTCAGCCAAATCAGGGTGAGAAGAGCCTGCGTAAAGCCGGAAAGTGTCTGAACTCATCCATTTACCGCTCATTGGTTGAGCCAACCCCCTCTGTAATATAGTATCCGTTTTCATCTCTACTTTACCATTCTTCACTAACTCGGTAAAATAAAAGAGGCTTATTTCACAGTGTTTCGCTTCTGAATTCGATCATTTTTAACAAATCGAATAAGAATCGTGGTGCCTACTTTTTCTTCACTTGTAATAGTCAATTTCCCCTGATGCGCTTCTACGATGCGTTTGGCAATGGCTAGTCCTAACCCCGACGAATTTTTCTTGCGCATCACCTGTCCTGCATCGGCAACAGTTTGCGTCCTAGCCACATCTGCGCGAAAAAAACGTTCCGTCACTCTTGGCAGCAACGAAGCCGGTATGCCAATCCCCGAATCCTGAACAGACACTTCCAAAGCAGTTCCTTTTTTCACTAGTTGCAGTGCGACACGACCATCAAACGTATATTTATTCGCATTATCTAAAAGTATAAATAAAAGTTGACGAATTCTCGTCCCATCTCCCCCCATATGTAATCCCTCAGTAATATCAGTAATAAATTCTATGCCCCGCTCAGTAAATACTGGCTCATATAATTTCGCCACTTCATCACAAATTGCACTCAACGAAAAAACTGCCACATGCCCCCCTGACATGCCTGCATCGATTTTCGCCATATCCAATAAGTCGTCTACCATTTTTCTCATGCGTATCGTTTCTTTGTAAAGTGGTTCCACCCATTCTAATGATGCATCAGAAGTCTCATCAACATGGCGCAACATCAGTTCAAGATTAGTTTGCATCACAGAGAGAGGTGTCCGCAATTCATGTGACACATCGGCAAGAAATTCTTGTTCACGTTCACGCGCTTTCATCAATGGCCGTAGCGTCCACTTGCCCAGTGCATAACCACCCACCACTGTCAAAATAATGCCGAACAACCCAGCAAAACCAAACAGCAACAATAGCCTTTCTAACACTTCTAATTCAGGACCAATGTCACTTGCTGTTTGTACGATCAATTTCTGATTCATAAGGTTAACTGGTTGCTCATAGATACGGTATTCAGATTCCCCTTGTTTATCATTATAAAAACCAGCTGAACCACCAGCAGATAAAGCGAGGGTAGATAACCGTGTCAACAATTTAGGGGGCATCGCTGATCCTTGCATCCATTTCACATGACCAGGCCACGATAACCATACCGAGTATGTTAAATCTTGATTCACTTGCTGATTTTCCAATGATCCGGAAAAAGGAGTGGCAAAAAGTAACTGCTGTGAAATCACACGAAAAGCGTACTGCTGTAGTCGCACATCAATGGCGGATTGCGTCTCTGTGCTGATCACCAAATAGACAAAAAGCGAAAGGATTCCCCAAATCAACGATAATACAACCATGTTGACGACAGCAAGGCGCAACCGCTGATTTTGAATTAAGCGTACATTTGTAAGCGATACCCAAGACCGCGCACGGTGAGTATGATCGGACATTCTTTGCAATCCATTCTTTTTCGTAGTTTAGAAATATAAGTCTCCAGCGTGTTTTCTAATACATCTGCTTCATAACCCCACAGACGATTCATCAACTGTTCACGTGTCAGCACTTGTTTTGGATGCAACAAAAAAAGTTCGAGCAGTTCTGCTTCTTTAGGAGGAAGTATTTGCATCTCACCCGCTATCGTACACTCTCTCGTGACTTTATTAAATTGCAGCGATCCTGCAGTTAAAATATTGGGATCATCAAACTCCGTCCCCAATCTTCGCAACAACGCGCGCACTCTTGCCAACAATTCGGTGGTGGCAAAAGGCTTCACAAGATAATCATCTGCGCCAAGATCGAGTCCGCGGACGCGATCATCGACATTGTCTCTGGCAGTTAGGATCAGTACTGGCAGGCGATTTTTATCCTTGCGCAATTCTTTTAATACCGCAAAACCATCAATACCAGGAATCATCAGGTCGAGGATTAACGCATCGAAAAGTTCCTGCCTTGCATAATCTAGGCCTGTCTCTCCGTCGGTAGCACGAACCACTTGATATTGTTCCTCAATGAGAAGTTTTTCAACGGCCTGACCTAATAATTCATCATCTTCAACGAGCAGTATACGTGCCAAATTGCACCTCACATTGACATCACTGAATATGGTTATCATATTCCCTGAACGTCCTTGTTCTTGAAACAAATGCATACCTTACAAATGCAGCCACGAGCACCATCACAGCACTTACATCATACATCAAATGCAGGTTAGGAGTATCGGTTCCCGTCCATACGCTGTGTAAAAAAGCGAGCAAATACGTAATAAAGGCCACACGATGAATCGTCAACCACTTTCCAGCAGGCAACAGCCGCGTAAATTTGGCAGTTA
>DAIELO010000134.1 GCA_027341705.1 Caryophanales bacterium | reverse complement strand
CCCGTCGTACCCGTCGTACCCGTCGTACCCGTCGTACCCGTGGTTCCCGTTGAACCCGGCATACCCGTGGTTCCCGTGGTTCCCGTTGAACCCGTTGTACCCGTTGAACCCGTTGAACCCGGCGTACCCGTGGTTCCCGTAGTACCCGTCGTACCCGGCGTCGAACCAGGGTTGCCCACACCACTCGTCGACGGAGTGGTGGCAGGTGGAGGAGAAGCCGGGATTTGCACCTCTGGAAATGCCGGCCCCGCAGCTACAGGTACATTGAACGTGGCCCCATTCGGTGTCATTCCATTGCGAATGATCTGAGAAAACATCTCTGGAGGAAAATAACTCGTTCCTTCTGGCAACATATTTTGCATATTGGTAACAGGATAGCCTTCCCAAATTGCGCCCACTGCATTAGGCGTAAACGCAGCCACCCACAAGTCGCTATCTGTATAACTGGTATAGCCAACGGAACCCGTCTTGCCCGCCACCTCAAATCCTGGTGCCGCGGCACCAGCCACAATGCCATTGACCACATTATTGCGCAATAGCCCGATCATTTGCCTAGCGGTAGAAGTCGACATGACAGTAACCGGTTGGGGCACGTATTGATAAATCAATTCCCCACTAGCACTAACAATGCGATCAATAGCATGCGCAGGCATGCGAATCCCATTATTGTCAAAAGAAGCATAAGCATCCGCCAAAATTAACGGCGAAATTCCCGGCGTTACATTGCCAAGGGCAATCGTGAGGTTTTGATTTGCGGGACTTGACAAATTAATGCCTGCCTTTTCCGCAAAATCTATACCAGTCTGGATTCCAATTTGACTAAGCAACCACACGGCTGGTGCATTCCAAGACTGAGACAACGCCCAGCGTAACGTCAAATAACCGTTTGCCGTAGGATGTCTTTCCCAATCGTGCACAGTATACGTGCCGAAACTCAATTGATTGTTTTTTCCATCCAATAATGAGGAGTTCGCATTCCATTGCCCTGTTTGAATCGCAGGCCCGTACACAGTCAGTGGTTTCATCGCTGATCCTGGTGAACGCTGCGTATCCGTTGCGTAATCAAACCCCCGAAACGTGTATTGATCCTGTCTCCCACCCACTAGCGCCATGATACCGCCTGTATGTGGATCGATAAATACCGCAGCCCCTTGCACCTGCTCTGTCGATCCTTGCATTGGTGCCGGATAATTTTTCGGATTATTAATCGCATTAAAAGCAGAATATTGTAGGTTTGTGTTTAGTTCTGTGTAAATTTTCATACCGCCTTGCGTAAGCAATTGCGTACTAAGATGTAAATTTTCTAATTCTTGATACAGATAATCCCGATAGTAAGCATATTCTGTAGGGATACCTGTCCAATTTTGAGTAGCCGCATGCAACCCTAAAGAAAGGTGCTGCGTCGTGACCATCACTTGGTGAGAAATATAATGCTGCTCATACATGCGCTGAAGCACCATATTACGTCGTGCCTTTGCTAACGAAGGATTCACCAAGGGATCATACAACGAGGGCGCTTGAGGCAGCCCTGCAAGCAATGCAGACTGCGCAAGCGTCATCTTGTACATCTGAGAAGGGCGCAACCCAAAATACGCATAGGCCGCTTGCGCAATTCCTGTCGCACCATTGCCAAAATACACGTGATTTAAATACATATCCAAAATTTCATTTTTGCTATATTGGCGAGAAATCTGAATCGACAAGAACAACTGCTCAATTTTTCGTTGAATGGTTTTCGCGTGACTCAAGAACACGACATCTGCCAATTGCTGTGTAATCGTGCTCGCTCCTTGCGCAGCCTGTTTGTGCAATATATCATAATATGCCGCGCGTAAATATCCTTTGATGCTAAATCCGTAATTGTGATAAAAGTTTGCATCCTCCGTGGCAATAAGCGCCTTTTGCACCCCAATCGGAATTTCCGAAAGTGGTACCGGATCGATTCCTGCCGGTTGGATCTTAAAAATTAAATTCCCATAACGATCATACACTTCTGTTGGCGTGCTGGTTTGCTCCAACTTGGAGAGATTAAATTTCGGCAAATCAATGATCCAAATGAACCCAAAAACGAGCACAACGAATACAATTGTACTAAACACGACTACCCAGGTGACTTTTACCCAGCGAGGAACCTTTTTCTTTGCTGGGTGTTGTGCCTGTGCACCATTTTTTGATGCCTTTTTATTTTGCACAGGCTTCCCCGTGTTTTTCATGCCTAACCCCCTTTATGGATTCCATCTACATTTTAATATAAAGCGCCCTCGTGGTACACTCACTTTAGTACAGATTGCGAAAAATAAGGAGCCTACAATGTCAGACAAAGAAAAAAAATACCACCGAGCCAGATTCGCTTATCTCATACTTAGCGTCATCATGGCTGTTTCCTTACTGTGCATCATCATTGGCATTCCCGTTATTTTTTTGAATCATTCCCTTGGTGCCACTTTGGTCACATATGGCTTGATTCTGTCTTTTGTTGTATCTTCTTTTTATTTTATTTCGAGAACCAGATATCTAAAAGCAAAAGTAGCATTTCAAGCCTTAAAATTGGCAAAATCTAAAATACAACCTTAATATATAATAAGTGCTGAACGTGAATACATGAAGGGGGGGACACGGGAATACTTTCATTCCCCTTGGCTATGTTTAAAAATTGGCTATTGCATATGGGTCGAGTTCAATTATTGACATTTTTCCTAAGTATAGTAATTTTGCTAGTCACCGCTAATTTTAGTGTTAACACCGATGCACATGCGCTTCCCTACCTTCAAACTGATCGAATTACCATCAAGTTGAATACTCAATCAGTCACATTTGTCAGCCACTTGATCACTCCGTCTCATCGCTTGGTGTTGCGCACTCCTGCATTGAGTCAAATGCCCGATCTACACAATGGTTGCGAGGTAACCAGTCTCACCATGCTGTTGAACGCTTTGCACATCACCACAACCAATACAAAACTGGCCGCATTGATCCATAAGGACCCGACTCCCCTTCAACTCGGAACCAATGGACAAATCCTGCGCTGGGGCAATCCTAATGTTGGTTTTGTCGGCAGCGTGACTGGCAAAGCGCTCGGCTATGGGGTCTATCATCATCCGATTGCAGAACTATTGAACAAAATGGATCCAGGGCAAGCACTGGATTTAACGGGCAGCTCGTTTGAAAAAGTGTTATCTGTAGTCACAACAGGTCGCCCAGTGGTAGTATGGACCACTTTAACCTTCGCACCGGTCCGTGACTGGATCAATTGGCAAAGCCCAGAGGGTACAGTCCATGCGACTTTGTATGAACACGCAGTGCTGTTAGTCGGATTTGATAAAAATCACGTCTTTGTAAATAATCCACTCACCGGAGAACAAGCGGAATCAGTACCACTAAATTCATTTGAAAAAAGTTGGGTGCAAATGGGCAGACAGGCCGTCACCGTACTCACTCTAAAGTAAGTAATAAATCGCCCGCCTGTACAAAGTCACCAACGCGCACAGCTATTTGCTTCACCTTGCCGAGTTTTGGCGCTTGAATTTGCACTTCCATCTTCATCGCCTCAGTCACCAACAAAAATTGCCCCTGCGCCACTTTATCCCCTTCATCGACCATCACACTCACCACACGCCCTGACATGGACGCGCCAATTTCCCGTTCATCATCAGGGTTCGCCTTGCGCCTTCGCTCCACGTGGCTGGTTTCAGCCTTATCTAACACTTCCAATTCTCGCGGTTGGCCATTCAGTTCAAAAAACACCACTCGTGTTCCATCAGGCCTCGATTGAGAGATCGAAATCATTTTAATGATCAGAGTTTTCCCCGCATCAATTTCTACAAAGACTTCTTCACCTGGCCTAAGTCCATAGAAGAAAGTCGAGGAATCCAGCACAGACAAATTGCCAAATTCATCTTTCGCTTTGATAAATTCCAAGTACACCTGTGGGTACAATG
>DAIELO010000133.1 GCA_027341705.1 Caryophanales bacterium | reverse complement strand
TTTACCTCTCAAATTTGGAGTGCAAATAGTACTTATCCAGCGAAATACCCGAACAATATTTCCTGTGACTGCAGCAGATATTATTCAACAAGGTGATAAACTAGTATGCATAGGTTCTTCTGATAATCTTAATCTTATTGCTCACATGTGTCAGTAAAGTGTTATAAATCATGTGTTTTAGGGGGTTACGTGTTGGCAAGTCATTTTGATGATCTCATTGCAAGAAAGAACACCGCATCTGTAAAGTGGGATGGACTTCGTACACGCTTTCAGGTTGAGCAGGCATTGCCGATGTGGGTAGCTGATATGGATTTCGCTGCTCCAGATGTAGTATTAGAGGCGATGCAAGAAAAACTTCAACATGGCATCTTCGGCTACACACTTCGCACGGACAGTTATTATGAGGCAATTCAACAGTGGTTAGCAAAGAGACACCATTTCAATATTGATACCAAGTGGATCGCGCATGCCCCAGGAATCGTACCTGGAATTGGATTTCTCATCGACGCGCTGACCGACGCAGGCGACAAGGTCGTTGTTCAACCACCCGTGTACCATCCGTTTGAACGAGTCATCCGCAATTATGATCGACAAGTCTTACGGGCTCCGCTCGCATTTGATGGTACACGCTATCAAATGAATTTTGACGCACTAGAAGCACAATTTCAAGCAGGAGCGAAAGCGTGGATATTATGTAGCCCGCACAATCCTGTCGGCCGAGTGTGGACAGCAGACGAACTGCGCACAGCGGGCGAACTTGCCTTACAATATAACGTCACGGTGATCAGCGATGAGATTCACCATGACTTAGTGTATAAGAATTATCATCACACTCCTTTTGCATCACTTGATGAACGATTTAAGGACATCAGCGTAACAGCCATTGCTCCTAGTAAAACCTTTAATTTAGCGGGGTTACAGACGGCAGCCATGATTATTCCCAACCCCGATATGCTCCAAAAGTACAAAAAAGTTTTACAAAAATACTCCATGGAAGGTGCCAATACCTTTGGCGTCATTGCGCTGGAAGCTGCCTATCGTAAGGGTGAACCATGGCTCAATGAACTATTGGACTACCTCGAAGGCAATCTAGTCACACTTCAACAGTTACTGCTTGAAAAAATGCCACAAATAAAATTAATTAAGCCGGAAGGCACTTACTTAGCGTGGCTAGACTGTCGAGAATTAGGCTTCACTAAAGCAGAGCTGGATCATTTTTTTGTGCATGAAGCGGGCGTCGCCATGGATGAAGGACACCTTTTTGGCGAAGAAGGCACTGGGTTTCAGCGCATGAATCTCGCCTGCCCAAGATCCTATATAGACGAAGCCATCACCAACATAACCGCTGCCTGGAATAAAAGAAATTAGGAGGATATCCATGAAAAACAAGGAGATAATTTTAGCCAATCGCCCTGTAGGAATGCCACAGGTGAATGATTTCAGCGTGCAAGACTGCCCCATACCCGCATTAGAAAATGGCCAGATTATGGTACGTACCCATTACCTTTCGGTCGATCCTTACATGCGCGGACGCATGACGGAAAATCGATCCTATGTCGCCCCTTTTGTCGTCGGAAAACCCTTAAATGGTGGTATTGTCGGCCAAGTGGTAGACTCCCGCAATCCAAAATTCCAAGTGGGCGATTATGTCACTGGTCAATGGTCGTGGCGCTTATACAATGTCATTCAAGAAGACCAGTTGATAAGCAAACTTGATCCGGATCTTGCGCCCCCTTCAACAGCGCTTGGTTTACTCGGTATCCCTGGACTCACTGCTTTTTTTGGCCTTACAAAGATCGGGAATCCCCGACCGGGTGAGACAGTGGTCATCTCAGGCGCGGCAGGGGCTGTTGGAAGCATTGCAGGTCAAATTGCCAAACTATTAGGGTGCCGCGTGGTCGGCATCGCGGGTGCAAAAGATAAACTACTTTATTTAAAGGATGAACTAGGATTTGACGAAGTCATTGATTACAAAGATCGCGAGAATTTGCACCATAATATTCGCAACGCATGTCCAGATGGGGTAGATGTGTACTTTGATAATGTAGGTGGGGCCGTTTCTGAAGCAGTCATCTACTCATTAAATGACTTTGCTCGCATTCCACTGTGCGGCCAAATCGCTCATTACAACGACACCAAACCGGCGCATATTTCCATGAACGTATTCCATACTTTTGTCACCCGTCGTACGCACTTGCAGGGATTTATCGTAACAGACTTTGCAGAATCCTTTTCTCAAGCACAGTTACAATTGTCCCAGTGGTATCAACAAGGGAAAATTAAGATCAGAGAAACCATCATTGAGGGATTTGAGCGTACCCCAGAAGCATTTATCGGTTTGTTTCACGGGGAGAATACCGGAAAATTGTTGGTGAAAGTACCCTTTGAAGGTTAACCAATGCGCCGATTAATCCAAATCGCTTCATAACCTTTGGCTAACGCGTAAAACAGCGCGGCTAACGTCGCCACAAAAAAACCCACTGGCCAACCTGTCGTGTACGCGAAACTAAGCGATAGCCATACGATCAGCACGGCTTCGACCATTGCACCGATTGCTACTGCCGCTGGGCTTCGCCAAAGAGCTCTAGCGGTAGCTGCGGGGGCAATCATCATGCTAAATGATAATAGAGCGCCGACGACAGGAACCGTCACCGCAGTAGCGATACCAACAATCACGAGATAGAAGATACTGAGCCCCGCCGTTGGCAATCCACGCGCTTGAGCAATATCGGGTAGAATAGTGACATATAACATCGGTCTGAATAAAATCAACAAGACAAGCAGTGCAATAACACTCAAAACAACAATATACACGGTCTCTGAAGCACTCACGCCGACCAATTGCCCAAATAACAACGCATAGGCACCCGCAGCGTATTTATCATTCAGCACTAAAAATAATGCGCCGATTCCTAATGCGGCTACCAGTAGTAATGCCGTCCCCACTTCGTGACGATCACGTTTACCTAACCAGCCAATTCCCAATGCTCCACCCACTGCAAACACAACCAACCCCAAAATGGGACTTACATTTAACAAAACAGCACCGGCAGCACCGGCAAATCCAATTTTAGGCAAGGCGTGAGCAGCAAATGAAGCATCCCTCAAAATCGCAAAAAATCCAACTCCTGAGGCCAATAATGCGACCATCGTCCCACTGATCAGTGCATTCCACATAAAACCCTGCGAAAACATACCAAAGAAAAACACATTAGCGAATCCCTGATTCATTTGCGATGACGCCCTTTCGAAAAGAACTAACCCTTACTAGAAGATAAATAGCGAGAATAATCACTGAAATAAAGAAGCTGACCGGATAACCACGCCCTACCGGTGGCCAGTTATAACTAAAATATGCAAGCAAGATACCCGTCCACGTCGCTACAACGCCGATCCCCATGGCCATAAACATGGCCACCACAGGTCGCTCAGTCAATTGCACCGCTGTCGCAGCAGGGCCAATTAACAATCCAGTACTGAGCAAAGCCCCCACAATAATCGAACCATTTTCCACTGCCACCGCCAACATAAGCATATATAGTAAACTGATGAGACGGACAGGCACCCCTCGTGTCATCGCCATCTCTGGTTGTATCGAGCTAAACAATAAAGGTCTAAAAATCAGGAACAACAATACTGCTTCCACTACAGTTGTGCCAATCATGATAGGCATCATAATAGGCGGAATAGCAAAAATCGAACCAAATAAAATCATCATCGTTGAATTGGCGCTGGCAGTGAATTGAGAATCCAGGTACAAAAAAAGCGCACTAAGACCCATCGCAAAGGTTAAAATAATCCCAGTCGCTACATCCCGATTGCGCGCCCGATCTCCCGTCAAGTCAATTCCCAACGCAGCAAGCAACCCAAATGACATAAAACCATACCACGCATTAATGCCAAATAGGAACGCTCCAGCGCCACCGGATGCGCCAACGTCAGTTAACACGTGACCAGCAA
>DAIELO010000132.1 GCA_027341705.1 Caryophanales bacterium | reverse complement strand
ACCAGTCGATGTACTCCGCGATGTCTTTGCGGGCAATGCTGACACTCTCGTAGGCACGAAGATAGACCCGTTCGTACTTGACCGATCGCCAGACGCGTTCGACAAAGACGTTATCGCGCCAGGCACCACGACCGTCCATGGACAGTTTCACCCCGTTATCCATCACAGCGTCAACAAACTCCTGCGCGGTAAATTGGCTGCCCTGGTCGGTGTTGATGATCTCGGGCTTGCCAAATCGGGCTTTCTTGCCGCAGCACAAAACCCCTATCATGCACTTATCCGACCTGTTCGGTTTTACCGAGCCACTTCTGTAGGGATCGATGCCATTAAGTTTGGCGGTTCCGATCAGGGTCTAGATGGCAGCATAAGTCGTCACCATGAACCTGCTCCGGTAGCAGCGTCACTTTCTTTTCCGGCCTCTTGGGTGGGGGGGCCTTGGGTTCCGCTTTGATTCATTCCGGAACAAACCGGGTTCAAAAAATGCTGCCTAAATGCTGTCTTAACTAGGCTAATACACGCATATTTCTGGGCAGCATCGATTTTTTATTTACTTAAAAATCAACAGTTTATTGGCGGAGAGGGCGTCTGTATATATTTCTACTCAAAAAATCCGACTGGTTCTCAATAACTCTAAATAGTTTATTGTTAATTAAACAGTTAAAAATATAAACAACCTATAATCATCTCAATTCGCATCAAAAAATCTCATTAAAGCGCAGTACTCAATGATGGTATGATTGATGGTATGGATTCTTGATGGAGATCGACTGTGGCGGGTAAGACAGCAAAAACTCTAACAGCCAAAGAACTTACCGCCAAGGTCAAGGCGAGAAGGGAAGCGTCAACTGTCAGTATGATTGTTGTGGGCGGTTGCCCTGGTCTTTTGATTCGTATTGATTCCCAAGGAAATACCTCATGGATCCTGCGGGTCTCTATTGGTGGAAAACGTTGTGATATGGGTTTGGGAACTTACCCTGAAATAAGTCTTGCCGAAGCGCGGGAAGAGGGGCAAAGACATCGATTGGCAGTTGCATCGGGCATCAATCCACTGGAAGAAAAACGCCTGGCCAAGCAAGTCAACGCAAATGTTCTAACCTTCCGGAGCGCTGCGGAAAAAGTTATCGAGATCAAAAAGAAGGAATTTCGGAATCCAAAGCATTTGGCGCAATGGAAAGCCACCCTCGAACAGCATGTTTATCCTCATATCGGCAACATGGATGTTGCCAAGATTGACGTCAGCCATGTCCTGATGATTCTGGAGAAGATCTGGACCAAAACCAACGAGACATCCAGCCGCGTACGTGGCAGGATCGAGACCATTCTTAACTGGGCAAAGGCCAAGGGGTATCGTACCGGGGACAATCCGGCGGCTTGGCGCGGTAACCTTGATGCTCTGCTACCTTCGCCAGCGAAGATTCAGAAACCGGAGCACATGGCGGCTTTACCTTATGAGCAAATCAGCCGCTACATGGCTGACCTGAACAAGAATTCGAGCATGAGCGCGTGGTGTTTACGGTTTGTCATACTAACCGCTTGTCGTTCTGGTGAGGCGCGGAAGGCGACGTGGAGGGAAATAGATTTTCAGAAGCGGTTATGGACCATTCCGGCTGAGCGCATGAAAGCCGGGAAGGAACACGTTATTCCGCTGTCTGATGAAGTCTTGACATTACTGGAAACAGTACCGCGATTCGGTAATCATGAATGGATATTCACGACTACCAAAGGGAAGCCACTGTCGGACATGGCGCTGACCATGCTCACCCGATCGAAAGAGCTGTCTGAGCGGTACGGATACCACACCTGCCACGGGATGAGATCCACGTTCAGGGATTGGGCAGGCGAAACCAGACATTTTTCTCGAGATACGATGGAACATGCACTGGCTCACCAACTCCCCGATAAGGTCGAGGCCGCCTATGCACGGGGAAGTCAACTGGTCAAGCGTAGGGAAGTCATGCAGGATTGGGCTTCGTACTGCATGGCTGGGAAACTGCCAGATGAAACACGGACTTCAATAGCCAGCGTTCCAATGAATGGTACTGGGCCATCTCAGCAGTCACGAAACCAGTCAACCACGATGAAGTTGCTTGTACTAAGTGACCTCCACAACGAAATTTCCATGTTTAAGCCGTCTCCAGTGGATGCGGATGTGGTCATATTGGCGGGCGATATTTCATTAGGCATGCGTGGCATTGCATGGGCGAGACAATCATGGCCCAGCAAGGAGATTGTGTTTGTTCCAGGGAATCATGAATACTACCGTTCTGAAATTGGCGTTGAGCGTGAACAGATGGAATCGGCTGCCCGAGCTTACGATGTTCATGTGCTTGATCGCAGACAGGTCGTTATTCGCGGGGTGCGTTTTTTGGGAGCAACTCTCTGGACAGATTTCAATCTCTTTGGGGAAGCAGAGCGCTTAAATGCCATGCAGACTGGATTACAAGGGTTAACAGATTTTCGGTTGATTGAGTGCGGTGACAGGTCTTTCACTCCGGAAGATTACGCAGAGTTGAATAGACTCGATACAGTCTGGCTTGAAGAAAAGCTTGATGAACCCTTTGATGGAAAAACCGTGGTGGTGACACATCACCTGCCGTCCAAACGCTCGGTCGCTGAGCGATACAAGAATGAGCTCATGTCAGCATGTTTTGCGTCAGATTTGGACAGATTGATGGGTAAAAGTGTACTTTGGGTACACGGCCATACCCATGACAGTTTTGACTATGAACTGAAGGGTACCCGTGTAGTCTGTAACCCCAGGGGGTATGCTCCCAGCAGAAATAATCAGGAAAACGCCGATTTC
Source organism: Caryophanales bacterium (assembly GCA_027341705.1). Next base: position 1,158 of record DAIELO010000132.1, on the reverse strand, counting down.
AATCCTGAACTTCTGATTACCCTTTAAAGTTTGGCGATTATGTCGCTCCAGATTTTTACAGCAGTTTACGGACTCAACCCCCACCCCCACCACCCAAAACCACTGCTTTTGCGGATTAAATCATTGCGCCCCTAAAGCTCGAATAATTTGCGAAACCATTCCACAAACGGAGTCGCATTTTCTGAGTTAGGGTCTAAGACTTTCTTTTTTAAGGCAATACCAAACGTAGTGCCGGGAGGGTCAATCCATGCAAGAAACGTATGAATCTTGGCTTTATCCATGTGCGAATCTTTGTAAGTTGCCCCGTTTGAACGCGCATTAGCACTTGAAGTTTCAGAAAATCTCCATAGGTCCATGTGTTCGGTTGATACAAGATAGCTCAGAAATGTTTCCAACATTCCATCCTCTACATTATTAGGCATCATCCAAAATCCTAAGTGCATCCCATTCTCGTTAAGAATAAGTCCTTTTTCGGGTAGAGACTCTGGAATACTTGGAAATTGTGGTAAACAAGAATTACGAAAACCATTCCATTTGGTAATACCGTCACCATCAGCATCGACAACTACACCAATGTGAGTAAGTATATTCGATTTAATGTGTAAAGATAATCGACTCCAGACGTTACCTCCACCTTCGCAATCCAGGATTTCTACGGGGGCGAGTTTTTTATCGTCAGGCCAATGTACGTGATGCCCCATCAAGTGAGGAATTGTGCGACAATCGTCTTTCCCTTCAACTAGTAGTTTTTTATTTGTAGCCATAAAAAATCAACCTCTTGCCTCAATGCCAAATTCTCTAAGATTGACTATTTCCTTTGGCGAGTAAGATACCGCGCGTTTCTTATCCGCATCAATCCGCTGTATTGATATTTGTCCAGCCTCAGAGTTTGTATCGTTGCAAATTGTGGCGAGGCTTCTAACGCAATCCTGACTATGGGTTGTGGCGAACACCTGTGCATTAATGTCTTTGGCGATATTTTCCACAAACTTCCACATGTTGTCCATCGCTGAATAATGTAAACCCGCATCAATTTCGTCGATTAGAAGAACACCGTCTTTACACTGACTAATTGCAATGGCAAGTGACAACATGCGCCATGTTCCATCACCAAGACTTCCTATTGGGACAGGGTCGTTTTGGTCTTTTAATTTTACT
>DAIELO010000131.1 GCA_027341705.1 Caryophanales bacterium | reverse complement strand
GGTTGCGGTCTGCGCCAGACAATTGCAAAAATTCAGCGAATTTCCCTTGAGGAAGCACCACGGCGCGCGTGAAATCTTTTGGCTCTAGACCAATAATTGCGCGAATCATTTGGTCCACCTCGCGTTTGCTGTCTGCTAACACGATTTCACCATATTCCTGACTCTCCAACAGATCATCTAACTCTAGTAACCGACTAGTATGATGGATCACTGAATAGCCCTCTGCACGCTTGAATGAGCGGTCCACACGATAGTGTTTACGTGCATCGCGGCGACCAATTTCAAATTCAAAACTAACCGCCAACTGCTTTTCCGCGTGATTGAGAATGCCTTGCTTTCGTGACGATCTGCCCACCTCTCCATATAGTGCGAGGGTAATCGCGTCTAGAATCGTAGACTTCCCACTACCAGTGGGTCCGAATATACCAAACATCCCTGTATCAGCCAATTGAGTAAAGTCTATGACCTGTTTTTCACGAAAACTATGCAATCCAGCGATCGTTAATCGCAATGGTCTCATTCCATCACCTCTTCAAACTCGCGAACATCAACTGACAGCTGATCCATTTGATCTTCAATCCCAGTGGCCATCTCCAAAAACAGATCCACTAACGCCCCATCCGGCTTAACTCCCTGTTTTTCTACGAAAAACCTGCTAAACACTTCTGCCATAGACAGCGCTGCAAAATCAGAACTCTCTTGCGCATCTCGCAAGGTTGCTTGTTCTGGCAAAATAGGGCGAATATGCACAATGCCCGCGTGAATGTTGCGCAAGCGGTGAATCTCCTCTAGTTGTAATCCGGTTTGCACATACACCGCAAGGTCAATCCACGCATCCGCGTCTCGTCCCTCATTCACCCATTGAATAACTTGTTCAATACCTTGCGTCGCATTCCACTTCACTAATGGCTTTCCACTTAGTAGTGGCACTTCTTTGCACACCGCTGGCTTACCAGGTAGCACATCGATTACCACCACTGATTTTTGCTGTCCTGCTTCTGAAAAACTGTAGGCTAGTGGGGAACCTGCATAGCGAATAGGCATCGCTGTCCCGTGTACTGCTTGCGATCGATGCAAATGACCGAGCGCCACATACTGGGCAGTCAGTGGAAATACGTCTTTATCGACAGCATAGGCACCGCCGATTTGAATCTGCACCTCTGAATCTGTCTCAATTCCTCCACCTGCATAAAGGTGGCTCATCACGATATTCACCGTATCTGAACGAAAGTGTGTGGCTAGTTGACGAAAATGTTCTGCTAATCTCGCATTATAATTTGTTTGAAATTCTTTATCATCAAATATCTCTGACATTACCTCATTCAATCGTGCTTCAGAAGGATAGGGGACAGCAGCTACCACTACGTGCTCTATACAACCTGGAATGATCAGTTCTACCCAACCAGTTCCTGCAGCCACTCTGTCTACATGCTCGTTGTCGATGCGAGAGGGATAGAGTGTGTCTTTTGGATAACCAACAAGTGAAATGCCAAGGCGATCTGCCATTGGTTGCGCTGCCTTAATGCGTTCCGGGTGATCGTGATTCCCAGCAATCACGATCACCCCCCTAGTGCCCCCCGCAGAAAGTGAAGACAATGCCATAAAGAATAATTCTTCTGCTTGGGCACTCGGATTGACAGTCTGAAAGACATCGCCGGCAACCAGTACCAGATCAATGCCTTCTTGCTCACAGATCGTACAGAGTTCTTCGATAAACTGTCTTTGCTCTGTGATCCGTTCACGTCCCTCAAGCGTTTTACCAAAGTGCCAATCAGCCGTATGCAAAATACGAATGAAGATCGCCTTCTTTCAACGTGACCAGTATTACTGATGATCGCCCATCCAACTTAAGAAATCTGCTGCATGTATCGGTCGACTGAGGTAGAAACCCTGCATTTCTTCACAATCCTTATCACGCAAAAACTGCAACTGTTGTTCGTTTTCTACACCTTCCGCAATTGTGCGTAATTTTAAGCTTTTCGCCATACTAATGACCGCATCGATGATCGCCTCATCTTCGGAGTCAGAAGCAATATCGCGCACAAATGACTGATCAATTTTTAATTTATCTATCTGAAAGCGCTTTAAATAGGCAAGCGATGAATACCCCGTACCAAAATCATCAATAGATAATCGCACCCCACGCTCATGTAACGCATCCATCATCGCAATTGCTACCTCAGGTTCGTTCATCGCCATACTCTCCGTCAATTCCAATTCCAGATATTGAGCAGGCAACCCTTCTTCATCTAAAATGTGTGTAATTAATTGCGGTAAGTAACGTTGACGAAACTGTACGGCTGACAAATTCACAGCCACAATAATCGGTTCTAACCCTTGATCAATCCAACTCTTCATTTGATGAATCGCCGTACGCAACACCCATTCCCCAATCGGAAGGATCAATCCGCTTTCTTCGGCCATTGGAATAAATTCAACTGGTGAAATCAAACCAAGTTCTGGGTGCTGCCAACGCAACAATGCTTCAACACCCACAATTTTGCCATGATCCAATGACACTTGAGGTTGATATTGCAAAAACAATTCATTGCGCTCTAACGCCCTACGAAGTCCGTGTTCAAGCTGTAAGTACCGAGTGGAACGCTTTTGCATTTCCGGCGTAAAAAACTGATAGCTATTGCGTCCGCTTTGTTTAGCACGGTACATCGCAATATCAGCGGATTTAGATAAAGCGCCTAGATCTTCGCCGTCTGCTGGGTAAATGGCAACCCCAATGGACGGAGTAGTAATCAGTTCATAATCCCCCACGCGAAAAGGTTCGGGAATGACCTGAAGTAATTTTTCAGCCACGTATATCGCGCCGGTCGTAGTAGTATCTGGAAGCAATATGATAAATTCATCGCCGCCTTGTCTCGATACCGTGTCTTGTTCGCGAAGCGAAACTTTCAACCGTTGTGCAAGTTCCACTAACAACTCGTCACCCACACTATGACCAAGCGTATCGTTTATATTTTTAAAGTGGTCCAAATCTACATATACTAACGCCAATGACTCACCATTGCGCTCGGCTCTCCTAAGCGCTTGATTGGCGCGATCAACAAGCAACGCGCGATTAGGAAGCCCTGTGAGTGGATCGTAATGAGCCATACGTTGAATTTTTTCTTCAGCTATCTTACGGTGCGTAATGTCTGAAAAAATACCTATATAATTTGTCAGTACCCCGAGAGGGTTGAGCACGCGTGTAATAGACAACCACTCTGGGTAGATACTGCCATCCTTCCGTCGATTCCATATCTCACCTTGCCAATGGCCAGTGGTAACCACCGTGTCCCATAACAACTGGTAAAAGTTCTTATGATGGCGACCCGATGCAAGAAAACGTGGGTTTTTGCCCAGTGCCTCTGCCTCATTGAATCCAGTAAGTTCGACAAATGCTTTATTGACGGAAATAATACTTGCATCAGCAGCCGTGACGACGATTCCTTCACGGCTCTGTTCAAATACCTTAGCAGAAAGTCGCAGTTGTGATTCTGCCCCTTCTTCTAATTCGACACGTTTTGTAATATCCAGCACAGTCCATATTATCCCTTTTGAAACGTCTTCCCTGTCAAGTACTGTTCCAGAAACGTAACACCACATAATGTCGCCGTGTTTTTGTTTGAAAGGAAATTCAAAATTGACTACCTTGTTTTCTGCATGGTGAAGGGATTGATACTGTTGCGCAAACGCCTTCTCCATTTCCGCCCCAACATGAATCAATGCAAAACTTTGTCCTACAAGTTCATCACTTGAATAGCCCAACATGTCACATATGCGCGAATTCACCTGCAAAACAACGTGATCTGGAGTAGCAACCAGCAATCCTATGGCACTGTTATTCAAAAGCGCCCAGCATTGATCCACTGTGCGCATCATTTAGCGATCATCGCCTCCAGTGCGGCGGTCAATACGGGTACAATTTGTTTCTTTCTGGAAACAACGCCATTAAGCAAGGCGCTATTATGATCAAGC
>DAIELO010000130.1 GCA_027341705.1 Caryophanales bacterium | reverse complement strand
AGTCCGTTGGTGGTCATACTCCAAGTCACTGATCGACCCGTAGTGGCCGCGAGTTGATTCCCATACGCGACAGCATCCTCTACCACCGCCATGTTCAGCGTCGGCTCCCCACCAAAAAAATCCACATACACATGGGCAGACGTACCTGCATGACGAAACAAATAATCCAGCGCCATCCGGGCTGTGTGTGATTCCATCATTGTCGGTCGACCACCATATAGTCCCGAACCAGCAAAGCAATAAGAACAGCGCATATTGCAATCATGCGCCACATGCAGACAGATGCCGCTGAGTTTCAGCGTCGGCATTTGTGTGTCACGACCGAACACGAAGCGTTCCTCATCGCAAAATAAAACCCCGTCCGCCACTAGCGAATCAATCTCTGCATGGGCGTCACGCACCTCTTGTTCAGCGAAACGTTCACCCAACTCGGCAATAATGTCAGACAATTCCTGCTCTGCATAACGCTTAGCCACTTCCAAACCCGTTTGATCAACGGTGATCAACGTTTTGGACAATCCGTCATATACAATGTTAACACCCTGGTATGTAAAAGCATGGACAGCATGTTGGATCATGCACGCCTCGTCGAAAGAATTGGTTTGCGCGTTTTATTTTCACCAGATCCCCGATTCTGGCACACTGAACTACCAACAGTGGCCGATGTCTTACAGGCAGATTGGCAGGAAACGGCGCACGATACACACGCTTCCCACTCTTCTGGATGTATCTGGTGTTTCGTAATCACTTGAATATGTTTCATTCATATTACCCCCCTATAACAGATCGTAAACAAAATTTCATTCCCATGGTACGTTAAAAGGTACAGAATGGTCAACTTCTGATTGTGCGAATTGTTCAACGAAAGCAGAAATTGTTTATTTTGACTGCTGAGATTTATAATAGGCTTGCGCCTTGATCTGCGCTTACATTCATCTAGGAGGCTAATTCATGATCGACGAAATTCATTGGAACACTTTGCTCGCTAAAGTCACCACCGAACACAACGCTTATGACAGCTTGACCCCCCCACTTGTGCAAACATCAACCTTTACTTTTCCTAGTGCAGAAATTGGCGCTAGACGTTTTGCAGGTGAAGAACCAGGCTATATTTACTCCCGTTTGTCCAACCCCACCGTACGACTTTTTGAAACAGCAGTGGCAACACTAGAAGGGGCAGAGGACGGGATCGCCTTTGGCAGCGGAATGGGCGCAATTTCTGCTGTGCTCATGAATCTTCTAAAAACCGGGGATCATTTACTTTGTTCCAATGGTCTCTACGGTTCCACCTTTAGTTTACTGGAATTGCTGAGCGACCGTTTCCAGATTAATCACAGCTTCTCCATGCTTAGTACGGAACAAGAAATAGAAGATGCCATCGCCCCCAACACCAAAGCTGTCTATTTGGAAACGCCAGTCAATCCTTCTTTAACATTAGTCGATATCGAAAAAGTGGCAAAAGTGGCCCATAAACACGGCCTACCCGTCATTGTCGATAATACGTTCATGAGCCCTTACTTGCAGCAACCGATTTTGCACGGTGCAGATGTAGTGGTGCATTCAGCCACCAAGTACTTAGGAGGTCATGGCGATGTGATTGCAGGAGTCGCGGTCGGCAAGTCAACACTTATGCAGTCCATCCGCATGACCACCCTCAAAGACATTGGTGCGGTGATGGCACCTTTTGACGCGTGGCTATTGCTTCGAGGCATGCGCACACTTGTATTACGAATGAATCAACAGGTCAAAAGCGCACAAGTATTAGTTGCCTTCTTGAATGACCATACTGCAGTAGATAGAGTATATTTTCCCGGCATGAACCCAAAAGATGAAGAAATCATGAAAAAACAAATGCGCCATCCTGGTGCCATGATCTCTTTTGAGCTCAAAGGTGGCATTGAAGCCGGAAGAAAACTGATGAACCAACTTAACTTAATCAAACGGGCAGTCAGTTTAGGAGATATTCATTCACTAATTCAACACCCTGCTTCCATGACTCACTCGCAAGTCCCTCGGGATGAACGTTTGAAAATGGGATTGACTGACGGTATGGTACGTTTATCGGTGGGAGTAGAAGATGTCGAAGATTTGCAAAATGATTTATCACTTGCGCTCGGCTTGACAAATAATTAAGAGGAGATTCCAATGGATGTTATTTTTCTAGGGACTGGTGCTGGTGCCCCTACACGTAAACGCAACGTCAGCAGCATTGCCCTGCGTTTTGATCAATCACGGGAGGTTTGGCTTTTTGATTGCGGAGAAGGAACCCAACATCAATTTCAACGATCTCCCGTAAGTTCTTCGCAAGTAACCCATGTATTTCTAACTCATTTACATGGGGATCATGTATTTGGCTTGCCGGGTTTTCTCAGTAGTCGTTCTCTGCAAGGAGGAACGCAAAGTCCGCTCACCATTATTGGGCCATTGGGAGTGCAAGAGTTAATTCACACGACGCTTAAGTTGAGCCAAACCAATTTAAGTTTTCCACTTCAGTTTATTGAGATAGTGGAAAACGGCCTAGTGTTAAACGACGCTGTCGCAAAAGTGGAATGCGCCACACTAGTACACCCGATAAAAAGTTTTGGTTACGCCATTAATTTGTCCGATACATCAGGACGATTCATGATTGAAAAAGCGATAGCCGCAGGAATTCCATCTGGCCCAATCTATGGACAACTAAAACAAGGTCATGACGTACAGTTGCACGATGGACGCAATATTTGCGGAAAAGACTTTATCGAACCGGCAACAAAAGGTAAAAAAATAGCAATATTAGGAGATACATCACCATGTAACTCTGCTATTCAGCTTGCAAAAGATGCTGATTTGCTGATTCATGAGGCCACTTTTGCGTCAGAAGAAAGTAAACTTGCTACGATTAGCGGTCATTCTACCAATATTGATGCGGCTAAAACTGCCCTAGAGGCCAATGCGAAAGCGCTTATCCTCACTCACATTAGTGCCCGTTATGATGACACAAAAGCCTCCACGATGCTCGTGGAGGCTCAACAGATATTCACACACACACACATGGCTGCAGATCTGCTGCAATATTATGTGTGACTCACTTCACTGTGCTGTGATGGACATGGTCTGCGCCAAGATTGCTCAATAACTTGGTGGCTTTCTCCACTTCCCCTTCATCCACAAGCAGAATGACAAACGTCGCTTTGTCATCCGCCTTGTGATGGGGGTGATACATCAACCAATCCGCCAACACTTGACCTTGCCTTACGCCATCGAGCGGTCCTCCTAGGAAAAGTACCCCAAATCCAGGCACCACCTGAGCAACTGAGGCCGCAACACCGCCAATCGCTTCTAATGAAGTTTCCAGCCAATTGTCCTTGTTCCACCACTCTTCATGAGGAGTGGTGCTGCTAAGTGACACTTTGTCCGGAAACTCCTTTTGACAGGCCACCACTGCATTTTCTGCCTGCTCATGATGTGTAAACCGACCTACCACATATAAATTCATATTTTTCTCTCCTCGTGTCAATTAGCCTAACGCTGCCTTCATATCAGCGAATAACAGTTGGCCAGCAAGTGCATGCCCTTGCGAATTAGGATGCCAGCCATCAGCCATATAGGGCACATAAGTTTGATGGTTGGCGGCAATATAGTTTTTCATTTGATTAAAGACATCAAAAACATATACTTGATTGCTAGGAAACGTTTTTGCAATGGATATCTCTGTGTTCACCATCTGCGCTTCTTGCACTTTATACTGCGTGTAAGACGCTCTCGTAATCGGAGGAGTAACGACAAAAACTTTCGCGTGTATTGCAAGCGCCGAAGAAATTTCATTTCTGATTTGCTGTTTATAAACTGTCATTGGAGTGTGATTGCTTAAATCATCCAAAGCTCCCCACGCCAGAACCACCACTTTCGGTTGAATTGACTTCAGCCAATTGGCATATTGATTTTCAATTTTCACCACGGTGTCGCCAGCCTTCGCTTGGTTGATCAATTGATCATTCACATGATTAT
>DAIELO010000012.1 GCA_027341705.1 Caryophanales bacterium | reverse complement strand
AAAAGTGGGCGAAGATGCGGTATTAAACGCCAACTACTTGCTTCGTCAATTGTCGGAGGACTTTGAGGTGCCGTTTGCTCGCATTTGCAAGCATGAGTTTGTCTTGTCTGGAAAACCATTTAAGGCAAATGGCGTGCGCACACTGGATCTGGCAAAGCGGATTTTGGATTTTGGTTATCACCCGCCGACGGTCTATTTTCCACTCAATGTCGAAGAGGCACTCATGATTGAGCCAACGGAAACAGAGACGAAAGAAACACTGGATGATTTTGCACAAGTACTTAAGCAAATTGCCAAAGAGGCGCGGGAAACCCCTGAGGTAGTGTTGCAGGCACCACATACGACGGTGATTGATCGTTTGGATGAGACGTTGGCGGCAAGGACTCCTGTCTTGCGCTATCTGCCAAAGTAAGGGAATGAAAAGTGGGGTGACAAAATGGAACGGATTTTAGTGTTGCATGGCCCCAATCTGAACCTGCTAGGGACACGAGAGCCAGGCATTTATGGCACGTTGACGCTTGCGCAAATCGATGAACGGTTGGTTCAGTTAGGTCAAGAATTATTGCTATCTGTCGACTGCTTTCAGTCTAATCACGAGGGAGAACTGATTGATCGGTTGCATCAGGCCATGGGTCATTATCAAGGTGTCATTATGAATCCTGGTGCGTTTACGCATTATAGTATTGCAATTCGTGATGCGGTGGCGGCAATCTCCCTACCTGTAATCGAAGTGCATTTATCTAATGTGCATGCGCGCGAAGAATTCCGTCATCACTCTGTCATTGCGCCTGTGGCACTAGGCCAGATTACCGGCCTTGGCGCTTTTGGTTATGAGTGTGCGCTACGCACTTTTGCCGCGCGTCTATTTATTACTTGATCAGGGCATACTTGCGTGCAAGGTGTGGATTGTGTTACAAGAAGGAGTATCATGAGTAACGGATTTAGCAAATTAATTAGGAGGATGGCATACACCGATGATAACAAGCAATGACTTTCGCACGGGCGTGACGATCGAATATGATGGTCAGATTTGGCGCGTCATCGAGTTCATGCACGTGAAACCAGGTAAGGGCGCGGCGTTTGTGCGCACGAAGTTAAAAAACATTCGCACAGGAGCGGTGAAAGAAACCACATTTCGCGCGGGAGAAAAAGTGGCACGCGCCCGTATTGAAAATCGCGGGATGCAATATTTGTACAATGATGGCGATAACTTTACTTTTATGGATACGGAAACATTTGAACAAACGAACATAGCCCGAGACCAATTGGATTATGAACTTAATTTTCTCAAAGAAAATATGAATTGCGTTGTCGTGTTATATGACGGTCAGCCGATTGGTGTCGAATTACCTAATACCGTCGAATTAGTGGTAGCAGAAACAGAGCCTGGCATTCGCGGTGATACTGCCACGGGCGGGAGCAAACCGGCCACGATGGAGACTGGTTATACCGTGCAGGTGCCATTTTTCATCAACATTGGTGATGTATTAATCGTTGATACGCGAAGCGGGTTATATGTGTCACGAGCATAAAGAATGAACGTACTTGGAATGTTAGGGGCGCGGTGACATTGGCGCCCTTTTTTTATTAATCAATGAATACACAAACATCATAAGCAGAACAAAAATGATCAGAAATACTACGATCCATCTTGTCAATACAATCACGCCATCCGCCAATCTAATTCCTCTTTTCTAATCCATCATTCCATTTTGTATATCCTATCTACCATCAGTGCGAACTGTTCAAGACAATATCCTAGTTTCTTCATGGGTACAGAGAAAGTTAGAGGTATATCCCTGTCCACCAACCCATATACATGGGACTATCTAGGGGGACGAGGTGATAGAAATTGCAAAAGACGTCCCTTTTCCCTGCTGAAATATTTCACTTGTTGCCAGCGGATATTACGCAATGCATCATGTCGTACCGCGAGGTAGAACTGGAACAGGTTACGGAAATACGTTTACGAATTGGCCGCATGGTGCAATTGGTGGGGCCAAGTGTATTTTTACCGATCACGATCAATCATGAACATCTGCGCTTCATCATGGCCACGTTGACTAAGTCTTCACTATATGCGGTGGAGGCGGAACTGCGTAGCGGGTTTATCACGCTCGCTGGCGGTCATCGGGTAGGGATTGCAGGTAAAGTCGTCCTCAATCAGGAAGGCGGTGTGCAGACCCTCCGAGATATTAGTTCAATCAATATTCGTTTGGCAAAAGAAGTGCGTGGGTGTGCGAAGACATTGACATCCATGCTGTGGAAGGGAAACAACCAACTTCATTCTACCTTGTTGTTTGGCCCTCCCTCGTCGGGGAAAACGACGTTGTTACGAGATCTTGCAAGAATGCTTGGAAGTGGTGAATCACCGTTGAAGCGACCGCTGCGTGTGGTACTGATTGATGAACGGTCAGAGATTGCTGGCACCGTGAATGGCATCCCGCAATTTGATGTCGGAATGGCGACTGATGTACTAGACGCCTGCCCAAAACAGATCGGTATGACGATGGCGTTACGTTCGCTGTCTCCAGAAGTGATTATCGCGGATGAACTGGGGGGTGCCAAAGATGCAGTAGCTGTTGCTGATTTGGCCAAAGCAGGGGTCGTGTTGGTGGGATCGGCACACGCGGGAAAAGCCGAAGAATTATTTGCTAGATCCGGTATGCGTGCGCTCACTACTCACCATGCATTAGAAAGATTTGTGGAACTGTCTTCCCTTCCGGCACCAGGTACGATTGTTCGCGTGTACGACAGCCAGATGCGCGAGGTGAAGCCATGGCGTGGTTCCTAGTAAAGTGGGTAGGCGCGGGCGCTGTGTTATTGGGAGCATCAGGGTTTGGGTTTGAATTTGCTAAAAAGTATCGAAAACGTCCACTTGAACTCAGGGAAATGATGACGGCCTTGCGGATGCTGCGCGCGGATATTACTTATGAGCGGTTGCCCTTGCCTGAATCATGCTTAAAAATAGCAAATCATTTCCCAGAACACTCCGGAACACACCAAGTATTTGCGATGACGGCAAAACTTTTGTCAGCGTCAGGCACGCACGCGGCAGATGCGCTATCAGATGCGCTCGGACAAGCTGGAGAAAATTGGTCGCTTAGTGCCGAAGACATTCGTACGTTGCGTCAGTTTAGTCATACCATTGGCACCACGAGTGCCGATTTACAGGCCGTTGCAATCAGTGCAGTCTTGACTGAGCTTGCTGATCGTGAAAAAGAGGCTGTGATTGATCGCGAACGTTTTGAAAAAGTGTATCGTACCGCTGGCGTACTAATTGGGGTGCTAGTCGTCGTCATGTTGTGGTAGTAGAGGAGGACTCATCATGAGTCTGGAACTGCATGTGATATTTCAAATCGCAGTGATCGGGATTGCCACGGCCGTGTTGGCCAGTTTGCTTAAACAGTCTGGCCGAGATGAAATTGCCACGTTGGTGACCATTACTGCTTTGGTACTGGTGGCGGCAGTTGTCGTTACGAATATCAATCACTTGTTTACTGAAATTCGCGCAGTTTTTTTCAGTCAGTAGGTGGGCAATGAATTTGTTTCAGACTATTATGTTTGCCGTGGTTGCTGCCATGCTTGTCATGGCTATTCGGGAGATGGCACCTCAGGTGTCATTTTATCTCAGCCTGTTTGTTGCCGCGATTTTGTTTTTAGCTGTCATGCAACGTGTGATTGGATTACTTGTACCGATTGAAAGGTTGGCAGAAGCGGCAAATGTCAATGTGGTGTTTTTTGCCACCGTATTAAAAATTATTGGCATCGCGTATGTGGCGGAATTTGCTGCCCAGATTGCTCGTGATGCTGGCGTTGTGAGTATTGCTGGGAAAATCGAACTGCTTGGAAAGTTGTCCATTATCGTGCTTGCGGTACCCATTATTACAGCAGTGGTGGACACGATGACACATCTTTTACCCTAATTGCTATGCCAGGAGGTGGTTTCCTTGCGTCATCCTTTTTCTTTTACAAAAGGAAAAGCACTGATCCTGGCTTTCTTCTGTTTTTTCTATTTGTTGTTCGCTGTCCCAGCGTTTGCAAATGCGTCGACAACCGTTGCCACTCCTGTACAAGAGGCTGCAAAACAGTATCAAGCTATCTCTCAAAATGGTATTGAACAAGCATGGCAACAACTGATCACTGAATATGGAGGATTCGTTCCTAATACGCCGGATGGAAAATGGATTCCTGCTTTTTTTCCTGACAAAAGCGGTTTTTCAATAAGTAAGTTGTTGTTAGGATTGTTGAGATTTTTTTTCGGGGTATTAATCGACAATGGTCGGTTGCTAGGTGCCATTTTACTGCTGACTGTACTTTCCTCCATTTTGGAAACGATTCAAACCGCATTTGAATCGCCAGCAGTAAGTAAAACCGCATTTTTCATGGTGTATCTGGTGATTAGTGTGCTGGCAGTGTCTTCATTTCATAGTGCCACAGCTTATGCAACGGGTGCCATGGACAATATGAGCGGGATGATGATGGGCTCCATGCCAGTATTTTTGGCACTGGTTACGGCTTCAGGTGGACTCACTTCAGCGGCTGCATTTCACCCATTAATCGTATTTATCGTTAACTTGACTAGTTATGTTGTTGTTCATCTGGTGTTTCCACTCATTTTCTTTACCACTGTATTGCTAATGGTTAGTCAAATTTCTAGCCAGTACAAATTAACTCAACTGGCGGGTCTTATTCGGACCGTGTTGTTAACCGTTCTTGGATTGGGCATGACCGCTTTTCTTGGCGTCATGTCCGTGCAAGGATCGTTATCGGGACTTGCTGATGGGGTGACGTTGAAAAGTGCGAAATTCATCGCTAGTAATCTAATTCCTGTGGTAGGTAAGGCGGTTTCTGATGCCAGTGAATCGATCGCTGGCGCTACATTGTTGATGAAAAATGCGACAGGAATTGCAGGTGCAGTGTTAGTGCTGCTGATCTGTGCGTTTCCCGCATTAAAAATACTTGCCTTGTCGTTAATTTACAACGGTGCGGCAGCAGTCATGCAGCCATTAGGAGATACTCCCATCATCGGATTGTTGGGCATCATCGGCAAAAGTTTGACATTAGTATTTGCAGCACTTTCTGCCGTTGGTATCATGTTTTTTTTTACGATTGTGATTGCTCTGGCAACCACCAATCTTTCCGCGTTTGTGAGGTGATGCCTGTTGCTTGAAGCTGTTTCCGGATGGCTGCGTCATATGGTGGTACTAATTTTGTTCGCGGCGATCCTGGATATGATTTTGCCGTCAAGCACGATGCAAAAATACGCCCGAGCCGTGATTGGCCTTGTCATTGTACTGTCCCTTTTACTTCCCATACGCGCGTTATTCTATGGTGCGTTTTCAGGGGGATGGGAAGCTGCGTTACGTGGACCACTGATCAATCATTTGGGCGTAACAGTCAAGGGGGATGCAAACATTACTTCCTATTCTCAGTCATTGCGTAGAGTCATTGCGCAGTCATTAGAGCAGGGTCTGCCAACAGGGAGTCTCACAGTAGAAGTGTCTACCGTCCCGATGAGCGACGGAAGCACGCAAGTGGCAGGCATTTACATTACTTGTCAAAATGTGTCTGGTTATGAATTTCACAGGCAAGAAGCGTTAATGTTGCAAGCACAGACAGCGGAACTCTTGGGGCTATCACCAGCAACAGTGCGCGTTTCGTACCCAGGGGGTGAGGTGTGAGAATGGGGGTCTGACGAGATGAAAGATATCGTGAAAAAATTATTAAGTAATAAATGGTTACTAGCGCTGACGGCAATTGGTTTTTTGTTATTACTTTTTGGTGCAAGTGGTGGGGGCACCTCAACGCCCAGTTCTCCACATGCAACGCCAGTGATTGCGTCAGCTACGTCCGCTGGGGGTGGTGCCACTAGTGAGCAGTCCACAGCGAGTGCGGCGCTTACTTCTGCGATTGCGTATGAAAATTATTACGATCACACACTCACCACGCTTTTGGATCAGATTAAGGGAGTGAGTAATGCGTTGGTGATGGTGACGGTCAATTCTACTCCAGTAAATGAGTATGGACAGAATCTAGTGACCACAAGGCAAAATACAGTACAATCCGGTTCCGGAAATCATTCGACCACGACATCGCAATCGACGCAATCCACACTTGTCACCGTGCAAAATTCAAATGGTAATCAAGTACCAGTCGTCGTAGCGAAACAAATGCCACAGATAAAGGGGGTGCTGGTAATAGCAAAATCTAGTAACGCGGTGTGGATGCAATCAGAAATTACAAATGCTGTACAGGATGCGCTCGGCATTCCTAGCTACGAAATCACGGTGCTGATGAGAAAATAATAAATGGTTGAAGGGAGAGAAATAGCATGGTCAAAAGACAAACTGTATGGTTGTCGACAATGATGGTTTTATCTTTGATGTTAATTGGATACTACACACTTGGCACCCCGCCAACAGGAGGCAAGAATAATACACAAGGGGTAACGGCAAATCCGAATTTGTCCGGCGTGACAGGTCGTACTGTCCCTGCTGCTAGTACCACTACTGGGCAAACCATGACTACCACTAAGACGGCAGCAGTCAGCGGGGGGACACCAAGTGACTGGTTTGTGCAGGCCAGTTTAGATCAAATGCAACAACAGTCAAAGGTCATTCAAACTTTGCAAAACATGTTGAGTGATCCACGTATCAGCCAAGGTTCAGCGAGTAATGCGTACCAGCAATTGACCACTATTCAATCACAACAGGAGAGTAGTAGTAAAATTCATGATTTGTTAGTGGGAGAAGGGTATCCAGATTCGCTAGTGTTGTTTAATCCACAAAATCAAATTCACATTTACGTAGAAGCAAAGTCTATTTCCTCTGAATCAGCGGTAAAAGTGATCAATTTGGTGTCTCAAACGCTCGGAATGCCTTCCAATCAGGTGATTGTGACACCTCACGTATAAATAATAATCAAGCCATTTAAATAGCAACTTTGTTTTACCAATTTGGCGCTTTTAGCGCCATTTTTATTTTTATGTTATACTGAATGGAAGATAATCAGGGAAGGAGTGGTCATTTTTGTTAAAAGTTAGTGACATTCGTGAACTAATTCGATTACTGGATGAGACCAGCGTTCACGAACTTTCAATTGAAACAGATGAGATTACAGTGACAATGAAAAAAGCAGATGCCAATTACTCCGGAGCGACGACTACTGTACACACTTCACCACAAGTGAGTGCGACAGCAGCGACACAAGTTGCCGCGCCAGTGAATCATTCGGAGGTAGTAGTGTCTTCTGCGGCAACGGAACAGCTGCCGATTAAAGAGGAAACTGGATTCGGTTACATCAAATCCCCGATGGTGGGTACTTTTTATCGTGCCTCCTCACCAACAGTGCCTCCTTATGTGGAAATAGGTACGAAAGTGACGCCGAAATCGGTGGTCTGCATCGTTGAGGCGATGAAATTGATGAACGAGATCGAAGCTGATGTGCAAGGTGAAATCGTTGAGGTTCTTGCAGAAAATGGACACTTGGTCGAATATGGTCAACCACTATTTAAAGTAAAAACAGCTTAATGGAGGGTGCCATGTTTAAAAAAGTGTTAGTTGCAAACAGAGGAGAAATTGCTGTTCGCGTCATTCGTGCATGCAAAGAACTAGGCATTCAAACGGTCGCTATTTATTCGGAAGCAGATAGAGAAGCATTGCATGTTGAACTAGCGGACGAAGCATATTGTGTGGGACCTACGTCCAGTAAACAAAGCTATTTGAACATTGCTAATATCATGACCGTGGCCACTTCTGTAGGCGTAGATGCGATTCACCCAGGGTATGGTTTCTTATCGGAGAATAGCGATTTTGCTGAGATTTGTCACGCGGTAGGAGTGAAATTCATTGGACCGAGTGCACAAGCCATTGAAAAAATGGGGGACAAGTCTACCGCAAAAGCCACAATGAAGGCGGCTAATGTGCCAACAGTACCAGGCACTGACGGTTTGGTTGAGAATATGGAAGAAGCCATTTCTGTCGCGCAAAAGATCGGCTACCCAGTGATCATTAAGGCCACTGCTGGTGGTGGTGGGAAAGGCATACGCATCGTTAAAAATCAAGAAGAGCTGGTTGCGGCGATTGAAATTGCAAAATCCGAAGCAGGTTCGGCGTTTGGCAATGCAGGGGTGTATCTAGAAAAATACATAGAGCATCCACGTCATGTGGAAATTCAAGTGCTTTGTGACCGTTACGGCAATGCCATTCACTTAGGTGAACGAGATTGCTCGATTCAACGACGATTACAAAAACTTCTTGAAGAGTCTCCCTCACCTGCTATTGCGCCCGAGATTCGTGAGCAAATGGGAGCTGCTGCAGTGGCTGCTGCAAAAGCTGTTCACTATGAAGGTGCCGGAACGATTGAATTTTTGTACGATAAAGATGGATCATTTTATTTTATGGAAATGAACACTCGCATTCAGGTGGAACATCCGGTGACGGAGTTTGTAACGAGTGTGGATTTAGTGCGTGAGCAGATTCTGATTGCTAGTGGTGAACCGCTTTCGTACAGTCAAGCCGACATCGTGCAAC
The DNA here is from genome assembly GCA_027341705.1 of Caryophanales bacterium. The sequence goes on along the minus strand of DAIELO010000012.1, from coordinate 5,241 downwards.
GCGGTCATGCGATAGAATGCCGTATTAACGCAGAAGATCCGGACAAGAACTTCATGCCTAGTCCTGGCAAAATCAAAGAATATTTGACTCCTGGTGGCTTTGGGGTACGTGTGGACAGTGCGGTGTATACTGGCTATACTGTGAACCCTTTTTATGATTCGATGATTGCCAAGCTGATTGTGTGGGCACCGACGCGCGAAGAAGCAATTGCGCGCATGCGCAGGGCGTTAAGTGAATTTAAGGTGGATGGTATTAAAACAACTATCGCATTTCATGAACGGTTGTTAATGCATCCGGAATTTGTGTCAGGGAATGTCACGACTAGGTTCCTTGAGGAATATCAAGTTTAACTTCAGTTCTTGAAAAGGTATAATCAAACAAACAACAGGTTAATGCACGAAATATGTTAGGGGGACGTATGCATGGCAAATGATGGAGTACTACGCACGGATTTGGACGAAACTAGTGTTGGTACGACCCAGATTGCCAACGAAGTCATTGCTGTCATTGCAGGATTGGCTGCAACAGAAGTGCCTGGTGTGGCAGATATGAGTGGGGGACTCGTCGGTGGCATTGCTGAGCGCTTAGGGCGTAAAAACCTTAGCAAGGGTGTCAAAGTGGAGGTTGCTCCTGATGAAAGAAAATGCAATGTGGAATTATCCTTCATTTGCGAATACGGTTACCGTATTCCTGATGTGGCGCGCACCATTCAAGGGTCGGTAAAAGAGGCGATTGAAGGCATGACAGGGCTTGATGTCACGGCAGTTAATGTTCATGTTCTTGGGGTTGCATTTCGTCCTGAAGAGCGCACGAAAGATGAGGAAACAGAATAGCGCATTAATGCTTAGTTAGCGAAGCGGAGGAGGAGTTTTTTCCGTGTATCCGTTGGATCGTTGGTTGGTGCGCGTGCATGGATTACTGGCTGCGATTGGCAGCTTGTGGCTTGTACTATGGATGTTACATTTTGCGCCTGTGGTACGTTTGAACGCTTATCTGGTGACTTATCAGGGAGCATGGTTGTGGGCAGGACTTGTCATATTGTTTATTCTTTCCGTGCGTTATCTTGCCTTTCGTCTGCAACCTCGGAAGCACCATGCCTTTGTCCGTGAATTGGAAGGTGGTCACATTCGTATTGGTCATCAGACAGTTAAGGAAATTGCGATACGGGCAGCTCAACAGATTAAGGGTGTGCAACGGGTTCAGATAAAGATTGAGGAAAGTGATCAGGGATTGATTATTGTTACTACTGTCCATGCAGAGCCTGTGGATTTAAATGCCATGGGTGAGGCAATTCAACGGGCGGTAAGTACTGCAGTTCAAGAAATGACTTCACTTACCATCAATGCGGTGCACGTGAATGTATTTGAGTTGGCTCCTGTCCTAGTTCAAAAATAGTGTCGCTTGGGAGAGATGGACAGTGGCAAAGTGGTTAGCCGTTTTGCAGCATATCAGCCAGATACCTAAGCGTTATTTTGGTGCTTTGATGGGATTGATCCTATGGATCTTTATCGAGGTCGTGGGTTTTTTTCCTACGTTATTGCTGGTGATACTGGTTGTGATCGGTTACTTGCTGGGTCGATTTTTTGATAATCGCTCTAATTGGCAAGATTTGTTAGACCGTTGGTGGAATAGCGACCATTTTGAGTAGTAAACAGAGAGGATGATATCCAAATGAGTCGTCACGCAGCGCGTGAGCGTGCGCTTGAGACGCTTTTTCAAATGGATATTAACGATGTCTCGTTGGAAGAAGCCTCAGCTTACACACATTTGATTCACGATGAATCTAAAAAGGCTTCAGAATATGATGAAGAGTACTTTCATCAATTGCTTCGGTATGTGCTTTTGTATCGCCAACCATTGGATGTGATTATTGATCAATTAAGCACAGATTGGGAATTAGATCGCATGCCTGGCGTAGATCGTAATATTTTGCGGTTGAGTCTGTATGAAATGCTCTATGAAGATGATATTCCGTCTGCTGTGGTCATTAATGAAGCGGTGGAATTAGCGAAAAGTTATTCTTCTGGTGAGTCGCGAAAATTTATTAATGGCATTTTGTCTAGTGTGCTAAAAATGTTGCCAGAATTGAAAAAAAACAATCCACCGTTAAGTGTGTGATGATGATGCAATCCATCTATGTCGGCGTTGATACCAGCAACTACACCACTTCTATCTGCGCCGTTGACCAATTCGGCGCAGTTTTCTATGAGGACCGGCGGTTACTTCAGGTGCCTATTGGAAAGCACGGATTGCAGCAATCTGAAGCATTATTTCAGCATTTAACGTATCTTCCAGATCGTTTGGATGTGCTTCAAGATGCGTTAATCGGTAAAACCATCAAGGCAGTAGGAGTATCTAGCAAACCTCGTCCTCGTCCAGGCTCGTATATGCCTGTGTTTTTACCAGGATTACTGGCTGCAAAGGGCCTCGCCACTGGAGCAAATGCCAGCTTGTGGGAGACTACGCATCAGGAAGGGCATATTGCTGCCGCACAAGCCAGTATTAATTTTTCTGTAGTGGATCAGCAGCCTTTTCTAGTATATCATTTGTCGGGTGGTACGACGGATCTCCTATGGGTAAAAAAACATGCTGGTGGGTATGCGATCAGGGAGTTATTTACTAGCCTAGACTTGCATGTAGGGCAGTTTATCGACAGGATTGGCGTGGCGATGGGGCTTGCATTTCCTGCAGGCAAGGAATTGGAAAAACTCGCACAATTAGCTTCGGACGATTTTCCGCCAATTCCTTCTACAGTAAAAATGGGTAATCCTAGTTTTTCAGGGCCATTATCGGCAGCTACGCGACTGTTGGAGCAAGGAGTGTCAAGGAAACAACTAGCTGCATCTGTGTTGCGTGTCGTAGCCAATAGTCTTGAAAAATCAATTCGATACGCGATGGATCAAACTGGTATTGAGCGTATTTTATTGGTTGGGGGGGTGGCATCGAATCAGTTGATACGAGAGCGACTTTGTAAACGGTTGGGCGAGGGTGAGGCGCAATTACAAAAACTTTATTTTAGTGATCCCTATTATGCATCAGATAATGCGTATGGTGTGGCCTTGATTGCACGAAGTTGTGAAGAGTCATGAAATTATATATATTTGAACGGTACTTCGCTGCAATGATGTAGTATACTATTTACGGCAATTTGTCGAATGCTGTTAAGTAAGATGTTTTACGCTAGGAGGCAGAAAAATGTTATCAGTTGATGAAAAAGTATATGACATTACCGTGGTCGGTGGAGGTCCCACTGGACTATTTACTGCATTTTATGCAGGGATGCGCGATGCAAGCGCGAAAATAATTGACAGTTTGCCCCAATTGGGTGGTCAGTTGGCAGAGTTATATCCGGAAAAGTTTATTTATGATGTAGCGGGATTTCCTAAAGTGAGAGCCATGGATTTGGTGGATAAGTTGATTGAACAAACCAGCCAATTTCACCCATTTGTATGTCTTAATGAAAAAGTATTGCATTTAAACAAGCGTGATGATGATGTGTTTGAATTGATAACAGACAAGAAAGTTCATTTATCTAGATCGATCATTCTGACGGCAGGGATTGGTGCGTTTACACCTAAGACACTGCCAGCCGCTAATGCTGAACAATATGAGGGTAAAGGGATCTATTACTATATTGATGATCTCAAACGGTTCAAAGGTAAAAAAGTGATTGTTGTTGGCGGAGGCGATAGTGCCGTTGACTTTGCACTTATGCTTGACGGTGTGGCAGAACGAGTGATGTTAGTTCATCGTCGTGACCAGTTTAGGGCTCACGAGGAAAATGTGAAAACACTCGTTGTCTCTGGAGTAGAAGTAAGGACTTTTTGTGAGGTTAAGGAAGTTTTTGGTGGCGATTTTGTGAAAAGTGTCACGTTAATTGATAATCGCTCTAAAGAACTTGAAACAGTAGAGGTGGATGCAATCATCAGTAGCCTCGGATTTACTGCTTCACTTGGCCCAATTATGGATTGGGGATTAGAAATCGAAGAGAACGGCATCGTTGTAGACTCCAAAATGGGAACGAATATTCCAGGAATTTTTGCTGCTGGTGATATCGCTGTATATCCAGGGAAAATCAAATTAATCGCTACTGGGTTTGGTGAGGCTCCCACCGCAGTAAACAATGCAAAAATATATTTGGATCCTAATTCAAAGTTGCATCCTGGCCACAGTAGCAGCCGCAAAGCGTAGAGCAGGAGTGAGCATAATGACCCATCTGATAGATGGAATAAAATGGGCATCAGAAAGTCGTGCGCAAACTGCTCAAGAAGTGCAATATTTGATTGCAAAAGGGATAGAACCCATGCTAGTCGTCGTGCTGGTGGGGGAAAATCCTGCTTCACTTGTGTATGTTCGGGGGAAGGAAAAAGCAGCAGCAGCAGCAGGGATACGCTCTCGAATTGACCGTTTCCCTGCTACCATCACTGAACAAGAACTGTTGACCCACATTGAACTGCTTAATGGAGATCCTGCAATTCATGGCATGCTTGTGCAATTGCCACTACCTGACCATATTAACGAACAAATGGTGATTGCTACAATTTCTCCAGAAAAAGATGTGGATGGGTTTCATGCACAAAATGTTGGTGCGCTGACATTGGGATTGCCGGGGTTTATTCCTTGCACACCACTTGGCGTGATGAAGATGCTCGCTTATGAAAATATCGATGTTGCAGGTAAGCATGCTGTGATCATTGGGCGATCAAACATTGTGGGTAGACCAATGTCTCAACTTTTGTTGCAAGCCAATGCCACTGTTACTATTTGTCATTCACATACAAAAACTATCAATGAGATCGTTCGTCAGGCTGATATTTTGGTGGTAGCGATCGGCAGACCGAAATTTGTCACGAGCGAGATGGTGCGACCAGGTGCTGTCGTGATTGATGTGGGGATGAATCGAGTAGAAGGCAAACTTTATGGGGATGTAGATTTTGACGCTGTTGCACCGCTAGCCAGCGCCATTACCCCCGTTCCAAAAGGTGTAGGGCCGATGACAATAGCCATGCTTTTACACAATACAATTCAAGCTGCTAAATCGCGCCTGACACTGGCCGTCAATCCTTAGCAAAGGTGTGAATGGCATGTCCTCCGAAATTTTAACGGTATCTGCGCTGACTGCACAAATTAAGTTTGTCATGCAAGGACATGCCGCTTTTCAAGATGTAACTGTTCAAGGAGAGATCTCTAATTATAGCCAACCGGCGAGTGGACATGTATACTTTACCTTAAAAGATGATA
>DAIELO010000129.1 GCA_027341705.1 Caryophanales bacterium | reverse complement strand
CCTCGGGGACGGTCTTCTCCACGTACTCCAGCGCGGAGACCATCATCTCCTTGGGCCTCACCCGCTTAGGGTCTACGTAGTTGTCCTTCACGTAGAGGATCACCTTGGTGAAGATCCGGAGCGCGAGGGGCTATTGGATACTCCTGCAAGGGTAGCGCGGATGTATCAGGAAATCTTTGCAGGCTTGGGACAAAACCCTGCAGATCAGTTGATGACATTATTTAATGAAAACCATAATGAGGTTGTTATTGTAAAAGATATCCCCTTTTACAGCATGTGCGAACACCATTTAGTGCCTTTTTTTGGGAAGGCTCACGTGGCTTATATTCCCAATGGGCGAAAAATTACGGGCATTTCAAAGTTGGCGAGACTTGTGGAGATGACGGCCAGACGACCACAATTACAGGAACGTTTAACCACAACGGTGGCAGAAGCGTTGATGGAACGATTGCATCCTGAAGGTGTTGCGGTGATGGTAGAGGCAGAGCACTTGTGTATGGCAATGAGGGGTGTGAATAAGCCTGGTGCCATGACGGTGACTACAGCCGTTCGTGGAATATACGAAAGTGATGCGACACTTCGTCAGGAAGTATTCGCGATGTTTAGGTGATTTCAAGGGGAATAAAGTTCAGAAAATCGCTGGAGATCAAATGATAGTTGACGTGCTGGACAAGCCCTTCTACGCGTGCGTGATGGGCTTGTCCATGTAAATGTCCATATACGCAGATAGATACCCCGTATTCTTCCAGTAAATCTGTAAAACCTGTGCGGTGTGCGCTTTGCAGTAAAGGTGGATAATGCATCACTGCCAACAGTGGCTGCCCGCTTTGTCGCCCTGCTTGCAGGGATATTTTGAGGCGCTCTAATTCCCTCAGGTAGATGCTCTCGTCTTCTTTTTCGTCATAGCGAGGAGAAGCAGGAAGTTCCCAACCCCGTGTGCCAACAATGGTGACCCCAGGAAACGACAGCGCATTATTTTGCAACACATGGAAGCGGTCTCCAACTAAGTGTTGTACTTTTGTGCGTGTACCCCACCAGTAATCGTGGTTTCCTTTTAAGAGGATTTTCTCACCTGGTAGCGAACGAATAAAGTCAAGATCGGGAATGACTTCTGCTTCACGCATTGCCCATGAGATATCACCGGCAATGATAACCAAGTCGTCATCATTGATCATTGCTTGCCAATTTTGTGCTAATTTGTTTTCGTAATTGTGCCATAATTCTCCGAATACAGCCATTGGTTTATTTACACCAAAAGAAAGATGCAAATCTGCGATCGCAAAGATACGAATAATACTTGCCCCCTTTCTGAGTTGATTGTACCATGATGAAGTACGATTTTATTAATGCACTAGGAGTTATTGATGAGTAATCTACCTGAAACTAACGAGGAATTGCTAGAATTAGCCAAAAGTATTTCGTTACAGGCTTTTCATCTGCCATTTTTACATGATTGCCGATATAATCCTCGTTTGCGCAGTGTGGGTGGGAGGTATCTCTTAACCACTCATCATATAGAAATCAATTGGCGATACGCGATGCAAGTAGGGTACGATGGGTTAATCATGACCATTAAACATGAATTATGCCACTATCACCTTCATTTAACAGGTCGCGGGTACCGTCATCGGGATCAAGATTTTCAGCTTCTGTTAAAACGGGTGAATGGGATTAGGTATGCAGATAGATCAGCACTTAATTTGCGAACCTATCGTTATGAATACCAATGTCAATCTTGTGGCATGAAATACATGCGCAGAAATCGTATTAATTTAAAAAAATTCGTTTGTGGTAAGTGTCGAGGAAAATTATGTTTGACTAACGAATTTGATCATCTATTGACTAATAAAGGGGATGTATCCTATTGAGTAATGTGGTAACTTCTGAATCGATTCAAACGATACTGGCGCTTATCAATGATTGCTACCAAGAAGCAGCAGCTACGATGAGTAGTGACGATGAGCAAGTGACTGAGAAAGTCATGGATTTATTTCGAAACGAAGACTTGCAAGGGATCGCGAGTCTCATGGATCAAACGAAATTAGAGAAAGATTTTGTCCAAGACTTACAACAGTTTATCCAAAAATGGTCAGCACGTTTAACCATGCCTTTGGCGTAGAGGATGTGATCAAGGGATGAGTGAATCTACATCGCGGCTCCTTCGAGATGCTGTTTTTCGCCATCGTGAACATCGAATACTGCGGTTACAACACGTGCTTTCTGGATGGCAACAAAGGCAAGCTGAGATTGAAATTTTGGTGATGGATTCTTTTCAAGCGCAAAATTTAGACAAAATCGCAATATTGTTGACGGAGAAAAAGTGGTTGGAGCGTCGTATTGTGGGACTAATAGGTTTTTTAAATGTGTACTCTGCGCATGAATAAATCTCAATTCCAGGCGTTGGTTCAAGAACAAGGGATGAATTTGACTGATGATCAATGGCAAGCTGTCGCGTATCCTCTGGCGGCCCAGGCTGTATTTGCGGGTCCTGGTAGTGGGAAAACAATGGTGATTACGATGCGCGCGGCTTATTTACATCTTGTTGAAGGATTGTCTCCAGAACAATTGCTTATCTTCACGTTTACAAGAAAAAGTGCTTCTGAATTAAAGCATCGACTTTCGCAATTGAATCCGGTATTAAGTCGCGTGCATGCAGGTACGTTTCACTCCCTTTTTTTGCGGTTATATGCTAAGTATTATGGTGTTTTACCACAACTGATTACGGATGGTGAAAACAGAAAACTGATCCGCCAAATACTGCGCAAAGGTTCTCGAAACCCTGATGATGAACTAATTGAGGAAGCCATGCAAACGATTACGCTAGTCAAAAATTCAGCAAGCGACCCAGCACAACTCATGATACAGCGTAAGCCTGAATTGCTATTTGTATTTAGGCAGTATGAGGCAATGAAATCACACATGGGAAAATGGGATTTTGATGACATCTTACTTCAATTTTATAGGCATCTTGATGATCGTGGTTTTTTAGAATTTTTGCATTCTCAGTTTCGTTCAGTGATGGTAGATGAATTTCAGGATACGAGTCACGTACAGTGGCTAGTGTTACAAAAATTATGCCAGGACGTCATTCCGTTGACGGTCGTCGGGGATGATGATCAATCTATCTATGGGTTTCGAGGGGCACAAAGTAGTGTGATTCAATTATTTTTGTCTTCGTATCCAAACGCCAATGAGGTCATTCTCGCAAAGAACTTTCGCTCTGTCGATCCCATTATCGCATCAGCGTCTCAATTAATTGCACATAATGTGGAACGCAGGGAAAAGCGCTTTGAGGGCATGGTTGGTGATGGGGCAGTACCGGTGTTGCACGTATTTCCAGACGAATGGACGGAAGCGGTGGCGATAGCCAAAAAAGTTATGCTACTAGCACAAAAAGGGGATCGTTCGGTTGGAATTTTAGCACGAACGAATCATCAGTTGTATTTTGTGGTTGAGGCACTATGGAAGCAAGGCATCACGTTTTCTGTCCATGATGCTGCTTTGCTTCCCTATAAGCAATTTGATGTACAAAATCTTATCAAGTGGTTGAAGGTAGCCTCTAGAGTGGCTACGTTACAAGAGACGCAACAAGTATTTAACCAATTTTTGATCGGCAATGGGTACCAATATGCAAATGATGAGCCTGCTTTTCATCTTCGTGCAAACACTGGTGAGGACTGGCTTACAAAAGTGGTCGCTTGGGATCAATTTGGGCGAGCGCAAGCATTTCTCGTGCTTATTGCAAAAGTGAATACGATGTCTGCCAGTGTCGCGTATCATGAAGTGTGGCGAGCCTATCAACCTTATTTTGAGAAGCAAAAAAGGAGAAGGCGTGATGATCAAGGCAGTAGTGCTGTGCGGTTGGTAGAGAACGGGATACCGCCTCTACAGTCATTACAGGAGTGGCTGGAATCGGTGAACATGCGTATTTACATGCTCACTATGCGTGTATCTCCGATCCAAGTGCTAACGATGCATGGCGCAAAAGGATT
>DAIELO010000128.1 GCA_027341705.1 Caryophanales bacterium | reverse complement strand
ATACATGCATACTGAGCCATTACACCATGACCCTTGCTTAAAATCAGATAATCACGATTTTTAGAGTGAGGATCATTACTAGGATAACGAAGATGACTCCGATATAAAACGGTCATCAGTTCTATGATTGAAAATGCGCAACCTATATGTACAGTCGAGCCAGCATATGCCATATCGAGAACTGTACGTCTCATACGGGCAGGTGCGAACCTCATATCCTCACCCGATTTTGAACCAAGGTTTGAAGAAGATTTCATTAGAAATTAACTCCAAAAAACTCTTCAAGCTTATCAGCGATATAATCCAAATGTTCTTGACCAAGCCCAGGAAAAGTTCCCAACCAAAAAGTCTGATTCATAACAATATCTGAATTGGTCAGTTCTCCGCTCACTCGAAAATTACGGCCAGCCATATAAGGTTGCTTCGTCAGATTTCCGGCAAACAACAAGCGAGTACCAATCTTGTTTTGATCTAGAAAATTGATTAGGTCCGTACGTTTCACTCCAGCTGAGTCCTTCAGCACTAAGGGAAACCCAAACCACGACGGTACAGAGTTTGGGGTAGCTTGTGGCAGGTGCAGAAACTCCTCAACACTAGTCAGGCGATCTTTAAGGTAGCTGAAATTAGCACGACGCTTGGCAATAAACTCATCAACGCGTTCCATTTGCGCAAGAGCACATGCAGCCTGCATGTCAGTGATTTTGAGGTTATATCCTAAATGACTATAGGTATACTTGTGGTCATAGCCATCTGGGAGGTCACCGCCTAAGTCTTTTTTGGTCCAACAAAAACGTTTATCACATGTATTGTCTTTCCCTGGGGCGCAGTAGCAGTCACGTCCCCAATCGCGAAAGGATTCAGCAATTAACTTTAACTCTGCGTTATTGGTAAATACTGCTCCACCTTCACCCATGGTGATATGGTGCGCAGGATAAAAACTAAGTGTGGCAATATCACCAAACGAGCCGACCATTTGGCCGTTGTAAGTTGCGCCAAGTGCATCACAGCAATCTTCCACAAGCCACAGTTTGTATTTTTTACAGATCGTAGTAACCACATCGAGATTGAATGGGTTGCCGAGACTGTGAGCTAGCATGATCGCTTTCGTCTTGGGTGTAATAGCTGCTTCAATTTTTGTCACATCAATGTTGTGCGTAGCCAAATCTACGTCAACAAATACTGGGATGGCACCAAACTGAATAATCGGGTTGACTGTTGTCGGGAACCCTGCAGCAACACCGATCACTTCATCGCCCTGCTTTATGGCACGATCTCCAAGCTTGTGACTGGTCAGCGTAGAAAACGCGACTAGATTTGCAGACGAGCCAGAGTTTACTGTGATTAAATACTTGACACCAAGGAATTGAGCCAAGCGCTGTTCGAACATAGCATTGAATCGGCCAGTAGTCAGCCAGCCATCCAACGACGCATCAACCATTAGCTGCAGTTCTTTTGCGCCAATCACTTTGCCGGATACGGGTACAGGACTTTCCCCTGGGATAAAAATCTTAGGAGAATAAGCAATCTCAGCATATTGCTCTACGAGCATGCTGATCTGGGTACGTAATTCGTCGAGCTGAGATTGAGAATTAATCGTCAATGAATTCATAATACTGATCCATATTGTTTAATCTGGCCCAAGCAACATGCACGCATATCATCACCATTTAACCAGGACTTGTGCCAGTCAGTGATATAGTTGAGTGCCGTTTCCAGCGACCAGCGAGGTGACCATTGAAGTTGTTGCCGTGCCTTAGAAATATCAAGCTTTAAGAAGCTCGCTTCATGGGGATGATTGCCCGATTGTAATGCCCAAGATGCCCCACTACCCCATCTATCACACAAATATTCTACAATCCACTGTACAGTGCGTGCATCTTCATCAGACGGACCAAAGTTCCAACCCTCTGCATAAAGTTGTCCGTCTGTAAAAAGACGCTCAGCCAACAACAGATAACCAGAAAGTGGCTCCAGCACATGCTGCCACGGACGAATGGCATGCGGATTACGAATCAGTACGGACTCATTTTTCTGTAAAGCTTGCAGTATATCAGGTACGAGTCGATCGGATGCCCAATCACCTCCACCGATCACATTTCCTGCGCGCACAGTTGCCATTGCAATACCAGCATCTTTTAGAAAGGACTTACGATATGCTGAGCTAACAAGCTCAGCACATCCCTTGCTGCTCGAGTATGGGTCATGACCTCCCATCGGTTCATTTTCTCTGTAACCCCAAACCCATTCATGATTTTCGTAGCATTTATCCGTGGTAACATTAACAATGGCCTTAACCGAAGCACAGTGACGAGCTGCTTCAAGTACATGTACTGTACCCATTACATTCGTTGCATAGGTTTCAATTGGTTGGAGATAAGACTGACGAACCAGCGGCTGTGCAGCCATATGCACAAGAATTTCTGGCTGGAACTCATCCACGTGCAACTTAACTGCGTCAAAATTACGAATATCAACGATACAGTGTTCCATACCTTCAGCAACATGGGCAACATTAAATAAGGCGGGTTCAGTTGGTGGCTCCAAGGCAATTCCGCGCAATGTAGCTCCCATGGATTGGAGCCACAAGCAAAGCCAACTTCCCTTGAAACCTGTATGCCCGGTCAGTAGGACACGGCGATTTTTCCAGAATTCTGGGTTAGTTCTGTTTAGCACGTGCTTAATCCCACATTTTCCAGGGTGCCACACCGCTTGCCCATTGTTTCTCTAGAGTGATTTTATCATGTAGTGTGTCCATGGGTTGCCAGAAACCATAGTGTGGATGCGCCATTAACTCCCCATCATTCGCTAATTGCATCAGAGGACCTTGCTCCCAGATGGTATCGTCATCTTTAAGATAAGAAAGCACTTTTGGGGACAAGACAAAAAAACCACCATTAATCAATGCTCCATCACCCCGAGGCTTTTCCTTGAACCTCTTAACTTGTCCTTCTTGGATATCAAGCGCACCAAAGCGCCCAGGTGGATAAGTGGCAGTTAACGTAGCTGCTTTACCATGAGTACGATGAAATGCAATGGTGGCAGAAATATCATTATCACCGACACCATCACCATATGTAAGACAAAAAGCTTCTTCATTTTGTATATAGTCAGCTACCCGGCGTAATCGACCTCCAGTCATGGTGCTGTCACCCGTATCAACCAGAGTCACGTTCCAAGGTTCAGCACGTTTCTGATGCACTTCCATGCGATTAGCTTGCATGTCAAATGTGACATCAGACATGTGCAAAAAATAGTTTGCAAAATATTCTTTAATTAAATAACCCTTATAGCCACAACAAATAATGAAGTCATTCACACCATGATGTGAATACATCTTCATGATATGCCACAGAATCGGCTTGCCGCCAATTTCAACCATTGGCTTTGGGCGGACAGATGTTTCTTCACTGAGTCGAGTGCCAAGACCGCCAGCTAATATGACTGCTTTCATAGAATTCTCAATCTTATTGATGTACTGAAGTGTTTGTACACACAAATGCGTCAGAGTAAAAAAAATGACTAGGTAATCCAGACTCAATAAGCGCAATTTTAGCACTATGAATCATGGCATCTGAACCACAGGCGTAAACCGAACAATCAAGAAAATCCGACTTGTGTCTTAGCAGGATATCTTGCACATAACCGTGCTCACCATACCATCCTTCCGCGCGAGACAAAACCGGAATATACCTAAACCAACTCGGAAATACAGTCATATTGTAATATAAATCACTCTCATAACGGCCTCCCCACAGCACGGTAACAGATCGTGGACGTTTATCTTCTGAAAAATCCGACAAAGCTTCAAGCATGGCCTTGACGGGCGCAATTCCCGTACCGGTAGCTAAAAAAATCAAATCACGCTGTACGATGTCACGCAAGAAGAAGGTGCCTAGAGGCCCATGCAGGCGCAAGAGATCATTTACAGTCGCTTGGTTGAACCAATAGTGACTCATGCCTCCCCCTTCTACTGCACGAACATGGAGTTCTAACGTATTATTTTTACTGGGAGCATTCGCTAAAGAATAGCTAC
>DAIELO010000127.1 GCA_027341705.1 Caryophanales bacterium | reverse complement strand
TGATTTGCATTTTAATCCATGTGCAGACGGACTGTGTATTTACGCGCGCATTCATGGCAAGCTGATTGCTTTCAATCAGGTGACAGATTTCCCATTCCAAATTGAGCCAACGGCGATGGCGCGACTAAAGGTCCTAGCAAAGTTGTCATTAGCGGAAAGGCGACGTCCTCAAGATGGTCAATTTCATTTGTTTCATGGTCAAGTGGCCTGTGATTTGCGCATGGCTACAATGCCTACCATTCGTGGAGAACGGGCAGTAGTGCGTATTCTTCCTCAAGCGACGCCGTGGCAATCGATGGCTTCATTATGTTTGCCGCCAGCACTTGATGACGAAGTGAGCCGTTTTTTTGCGGGGGCTGGTGGGATGTTGGTGGCTTCTGGCAAGGTGGGATCTGGTAAAAGCACTACGTTGTACGCGTTGTTGCGAGAGCGCAATCAGCGTGGTGATTCGGTGCTGACCATAGAGGATCCTGTGGAACGCAAACTAGAGTCATTTTCACAAGTGGAAGTCGATGAAAAGATTGGATTGACTTTTGCCGAAAGTTTGCGCAATGCACTAAGGCAGGACCCTGACATGCTGATGGTCGGTGAGATTCGCGATGAACTGACGGCGCAAATTGCCGTTCGTGCGGGGCTCACTGGTCATCACCTGTTGAGCACGGTGCATGCGGACACACCGGAGCAAGTGATCACGCGCCTCTTAGAGTTTGGTGTGGCACGCTCGTATTTGGCGCAATCATTAAAACTCATCATCTGGCAACGTTTGGTGCCTGATTTATGTACTACGTGTCATGGGGAAGGCTGTGCAACGTGTCATGGTGTCGGCTTGATTGGTCGTCATGCTGAGTTCAAGATGCTTTGTTCTAGTCAAATTTTACAACTGCTAACTAGGCTTACGCAGTCGTACGGACATGAGTTGCCAATCACTAACTATGAACAGAGGGAGCTGGGGATGATTGTGGCAGAACAAACGGAGTCCTCGATTAAAACAACTTGAATTTTTTATCGCCGATCTGGGTGATTTGCTGGCTGGGGGTATTGATTTGGATCAAGCGCTCGCTTCACTCTCCGTGATTGCACCTAGGCGGTATGATCGGGCAAAGTCGATGCAAGCGGCGATTCGGCGTGGTGTGGCGGTTGATGAAGTATTTACGAACGCAGCATTTCCAGAGGTGGCCATCGCTTTTATTCGAATTGGGTTAGTCACGGGTGAATTAGAGCAATCACTGCATCGTTTGTCTGCCTATTTGGGTAGTCGTCGCAAACGTCGTGAAAAATTCGCCAAGTTGATTGCGTATCCACTATTTTTAACGGTGCTTTCCACCGCTTCGTTATACATGATGGCGTGGCAGGTGATTCCGCATTTCTTGAGTTTTTATCACGCGCTCAACTTGCAAATACCTCACGCGGTGCAATGGGTGCTCCAAAGTGCCCATGTGTTGGTGGTCGCGCTACCCTATGCACTCTTATTGCTGTTGTCTGTGGCCACACCACTTTGGTGGACTAGGACACGCTGGTTGCCATTTGCCGAAAAGCGTTTGGTCAAGCAAAAGTGGGGTGGTTGGTTGCGATTAATAAAAGCTGCGCAAAGTTTTGAGACACTTGCTGCCTTATTAGGTGCAGGGATTGATATGATCACGTCGTTGCAGGTGTTAATTTCCACTAATACGGCGCGCATGCAAGAGGAGTGGGGACTGATTTTACATGCGATAGAACAAGGTGAGCCTCTTTCTATGGCAATAAAGCATACTTCGTATCTCCCGGAACTTGCTTCCATCATGTTGACTGTTGCGGAACAAACAGGTGATTTAGAAGGTGCCGCCACGCGCTTGAAACGCTATTATGCCAGCACGTTAGAACGAACGTTGGAGCGATTTTTTGCACTGTTTGAACCTGCTAGTTTACTGGTTTTGGGTTTGATCGTAGGGGGAGTGACGGTCATTTTGTTGTTGCCGATGACTGATCTGGTCAGGCAATTGTCATAAATACGAGGGAGGAAATGGTGATGAAGTTACTACAAAATCTCAGAAAAAGAATGGCTAGTGATCATGGATTTACGTTGATTGAAATGGTAATTGCGCTGTTTATTGTCTCGGTGGTCATGGCTATTGCCCTGCCTAATTTGCAAACGGCTGGAGTGAAGGCAGCAAGTACTGGTTGTGAAGGCAATCAAAAAACAATTCGTGCGGCTCTCACCGAATACTATCTTACGAACCATCACTTTCCCACGGAAACCACCACATCGGGTATAGTAACAGACTTGAAAACGAACGGGTACATTGATTCGTTGCCCACCTGTCCAAGTGGTGGGGATTATACCATTACCTATTCGCCAGACGGCACGCAGGCGACTGTTGCCTGTAGTGTGCATGGTGAACTGGGGGACTAATGGGTGAGCGAGGAAAGTGGATTTACGCTGCTGGAACTGGTGATTGCCATTTTCTTGTTTGGCTTGGGCTTGTCGATTATTCTTCCTAGCTTTATGACGGCACGTGATCACGCTGTACTGGAAGTATCCATGTGGCAAATTGTCTCGGATTTGCGAACGCAACAGATGCAGGCGGAACAAGATCAAATGTATCAAGAGGTGCGTTTTCCGCTTGTCGGCAATACCTATTACCTTTATAACGGGGCGTCTGGATTATTTACAGGCCGAATGATTGAACCGCCTATCTTCTATTATGAAGGTATTCTTCACTTGCCCCAACCGACGATCAGATTCAATGCCCTTGGCAATGTGAATGAGAGTGGTCAAATTATTATCCAAGATCCAGAAGGGGCGATTAGAAACGCGATCATCTACATGCAATATGGTGATATGCAGGTGACCACGAATCCTTGATTAACTAGGAAGTGATCATATTGAATTTATTGGATGTGTTGGTGGCACTGATGGTGCTTGCGATTGTTATGACGTTTGATTTGAATGGGGAAGTCACTACTTGGAGGGGCAATGAGCGCGCAATTTTGTTAGAGGAAGCTGCGCTTGCCGGCCACAGTGCCCTAGATACTAGTTTGGCGCAACTGGTAGCTGGACAAGTTCTGCCTGGGGTTGCTTATTTTACAGACCACTTAGATTCTCTCGTTACGCGTGTCAATGCGCAAAAAGACGCAAACGGGTTATGGGAGGTGTCGGCAATTGTGTATGTTGCCAATCAACCGGATCAACCGTTGGTGGAATTTCAAACGCTACAAGCGGTCAAACAATGACCATGAGCAGGGATTTACGCTAGTCGAGATGTTGATTTCGCTGAGCATCACAAGCATCATCATGGTACTCGGATTGACCATGTGGATCTCCACGTGGCGTGGTATTGAACATGGGACAGCTGCAATGCAGATGCTTGATGATGAATGGGTACTATATCATGCGCTGACACAGGATTTGACCAGCGCACAAAACGTGCGAATAGCGGGGGACACACTGACTGTCGTGCTTAGTGATGGGGAGACTAGCACATTTCGCTTATCGCCTGCATCAGATCTGGTTTTACGCACACTAAATGGTCTAGGTGAAGTAGTCGTGTCGACAGGGGTGAGCAGTTTGCAGTGGAGTTTGGTGCAAAATGGTTTACAGGTAACCGTCATGTATGATGGGGAAAGGGGAACTCATGAAGTGCAATTTTCGCTCACTCCGCAAGCCACAGCATTTTAATGATCGTGGCTATGCGCTGCCTTTTGCACTTTTTGTGCTAAGTATCACTGCTATTTTTACTGCTGCTGGATTATGGTTGGTGGAATCGCTGGTGCAAAGGGTGGAGACCCGTATCGATGTGTTACATGCTCGTGATCTAGCGCATGCAGGTGTGGCGTCGGAAATAGGGCTGTTAGTCAACGGGCAAAACCCTCAGACGTTATATTATCAAAATAGTGATGGCGGATGCTTTGTCAGTGGCAACACGGTGGTCGGAACAACGGGAATTTTCACGATTGTGGCAAATGCCAATACGAACAATGGCGCAAAATCGACGGCCACTGTGTCCTTTGATTTATTTCGGCAACGAATAGCGAGTTGGAGTGAAATTCCATAAAGGTATATGCGGC
>DAIELO010000126.1 GCA_027341705.1 Caryophanales bacterium | reverse complement strand
CTGCTGATTTGCAATACTTCCCTGTTTCATTGATGCCAAAGCTGGCTCTTCCATATCCAGTCGAGATTTTCCTGCCGTCATGTTCGGAACGTACATTGTTTCAATAATGGTTGTTGGCACAGTCCGTAAAAACTAGCCAGTCGTCGCTGCGTTGCATGATTATACGGATTCCCTAGCAGCAGTCCTCTCTCACACATGGGCAGATTAGTTCAATAAAAGCACATGAAATTGTAGTATCAAATGGTAACGTAAGAATGGCAAAATTATTGAGTATTTGCATGCGATCGTGACGAGAAAGAGACTCTTTTTTTGCATTTTCGGATAAATACCTTTAGGCATGAGGAGTGGTCACATGATCTGATAGCCAATCACCGATGGATTCGACGGACAAATGCGTCTCGGCAACATGAACGATGAAATCCTCAATCACTTTGTGCGTAGTAGCAATGCTGATACCGTTAAAGTGCAGAAATATATCAATATATGGAATAAGGTACTTTTGTTCCCTTATTCATTTCGCGTGATTTGTACGGGTTGATCTTCAAGTTGCATTTCGCGAACCCAATCTGCAGGAATGGACACAGCGAAACTGTTCTCAGCTTTAAATACTTTTCGCACTTTCATTGTTTAGATCCTCCATTACACAATTTATTACAACGGTTATAACAAAAGAGTCGATCCACTATTCATGATCCTTTGAAGGTGATGTTTCTTTGATTGTGCACTTATGGCGTATAATTATTCCAAAGCAACTGATTGGTCATCTTGGACTTTTGGGCCGTTTAGTGCCACTACAGAGTTAGAATTTGGGGAAGCGGTGAAAGCGAATGAAGTTGGATGCGATTGAGGCGGCAAACCAGTTTGTTGACTCCCGTTTTCCAAGTTGC
Source organism: Caryophanales bacterium (assembly GCA_027341705.1). The sequence goes on along the minus strand of DAIELO010000126.1, from coordinate 3,236 downwards.
CAAACGGCATTATTGGCTGGGAGCATTGTGAGAGGCGAAGCAACCGATACTTCTGACCTGGACATTGTTGTTTTCGACGACAGTATCAGTTCGGCATATCGCGAATCGTTATTCGAATATGGATGGGCAATTGAAGTGTTTGTTCACAATCTGCAGTCCTACAAGGACTTCTTTGAAACTGATTGTAAACGAGCACGTCTTTCTCTCCCACGAATGGTAAATGAGGGCGTTGTCTTAAAGGATTCGGGTACAATCGATGCAATCAAATTCGAAGCGAAACAACTTCTTGATAACGGTCCTGCCCCATGGTCAGTAGAGACCATTACAATGAAGCGATATATGCTTTCCGATGCACTTGATGATTTTATTGGTTCGTCGAGGAAAGACGAGGATTTGTTTATTGCAAACACGTTAGCGGATCTCATACATGAGTTCTTTTTAAGAACACGTGGTCAGTGGATTGGGGTTTCAAAGTGGATTGTGCGAGCACTTAAGCAATATGATGAAGTGTTTGCGAACGATTTCATAAACGCTTTTATGACGTTTTATCAGAAAGGGAACAAAGACGAGATAGTGAAACTCACAGATAAAGTAGTAGAGCCTTTCGGTGGGAGACTGTTTCATGGTTTTTCAATTGGCAAGAACTGATGGAGACGTTGGGAAAAGTGCAAGATCTACCCATCAGAATAATACCATATCATGCTGTTGTGTCGATGCCGAGACATGTTGCTGAAGTCTAGCATGGCTAATCGTCCAGTTACAATTGAGCTACAAATTAATTTTAAAATGCTGTTTTTTGATGAGTTTGTAGCTTGAAAAACCGCTAAAAAAACCCGAAAATAAGCCGAATCTCGTGAAAATAAATAACTCGTAATGAACAGGTCAACGGTTCGAGTACGTTAAGTGGCTCCAGAATATCTTGATATGACGGGCTTTTTCGAGAAATCGAAAAGCCCGTCATTTTTGTCAGCTATAAATTATATTTTAATTGAATTGATTTCAAAAGCTTTATCAAGGCGATCGTTAGCATCTTGGAAGCAAAAAGACGCGATTGATGGGTGATGATGCTCGATATTGATTCAATGTTTCCATCTTATGATTTATTTTAATAGGAGTGACTTAACGATGGATAGTCTCCGAATTCGACGTTTACTATCTGAAGAACCGTTTCCTATGTCACTGCTTTTGCTTGCCGACCCTTCGGAACAAACTATAGGCAGTTACGTTCACCGTGGGCATTCTTTCGTTACCGAATCAAACGGTGAAATGGTTGGGGTGTATGTGCTCATTGATACACGTCCACAAACTGTCGAGCTAGTGAATGTTGCGGTTGCTGAAAAAGCACAGGGTAATGGCATAGGAAAACGACTCGTTCTTCATGAGATTGAAACTGCAAATTCTATGGGATATAAAACGATTGAACTTGGAACAGGGAACTCTAGTGTTGGTCAGTTGGCTTTGTATCAAAAATGTGGTTTTCGCATTGTTGGCGTAGACAGGGATTTTTTCGCTATCCATTACGATGAGCCGATTTATGAGAATGGAATACAATGTCGTGACTGGTTGTTACGCCAAGTCTAGGAACGTCTCGTTTCGTTTCAACACTGCGTAAATCCAGTGCAGTAGCTTGTTAATGCAGGCGACAAGCGCAACCTTGTGTGCTTTGCCGTCTTCTCGTTTGGCTTTGTAGAACGTCTGTAGTCTCTTGCTTCCGGTTTTCCGTAGGCTATATAGGACTGCCAAGTACAAGGCATGGCGTAGCCGACTTGAGCCACGTTTGGTGATTCGGTTAATGGTAGCCGTGAACTTACCCGACGAATGGACGCTTGGATCCACACCGGCAAATGCCACAAGTTTTTTTGCGTGATTAAATCGTTCTATCTCTCCGATTTCAGCAATAATCGTGGCTGCGATTGTATCGCCGATTCCGGGGATAGATTGGATAATCTGACATTCTTCAATCTGTTCAACGAGGGTATCTAACTGGTTTTCGAGGTCGGATAGATGCTCTTTGTTTTCCAGGATTATCTGGATGTACATTTTCAAGCTAAACAAATGGCTAGACAGCTATACCGTACGAAATGGGCTGCGGTTTGTGGTTAGGAATACCGTCGTGCCACCCACGGCAAGCTCTTTGACAATCTTCCAAACCTCAATGCGCGCCTCTGGATCGAGCCCGGTTGTCGGCTCGTCTAGGAAAATGAGCAGCGGTTTTCCAACAAGGCTCATGGCGAGATCGAGCCTACGGCGCATGCCACCCGAATAGGTGGATACCCTACGGTTGGCAGCGTGGGTTAGACCGAAACGATTAAGTAAGTCGTCAGCAACTTGTCGCGGATTTTTTAGATGTCGTAATTTCCCTATCATGATAAGATTTTCCCAACCAGTAAAAATTTCGTCCACGGCGGCAAATTGTCCCGTCAGGCTGATCGACTGCCTTACGTATTCGGGCTTTAATGAAACATCGAATCCGTTAACGGTTCGGTTCCACTGTCTTGCTTCAGTAACGTGGTGAGAATGTTGACAATCGTTGTCTTTCCCGCCCCGTTGGAGCCGAGCAGTGCGAAAATGCTGCCCTGTTTTACTTCAAAATTTACACCATTGAGAACATGAAGCTGTTTGTAGGACTTTTGAAGTCCTTTCACTTGGATTGCTACGTCTTGCACAGTTCTCACTCCCTTATACGAATTCAACGTTTGACACATCGGACGGACCACCGGTAGGTCTCCAAGCGAAGCATTGGTCAGCTTACTCATCGTCTGTCGTGGAAAGGTGAAAATTCACTAGGATTCCGCCGTTAGCCACGACCAATGATATCGTTCAACTTCTTACGGTACTTGTCCCTCCAAGTGTTTTCATCCTTCACTAGATCGTCGCAGAAAGTGGCAACGTCTTCGCCTGTGAGGTCAGTGACTTTCTTGCCTTCCGCCGCTCCTTCCTCAAATAGGTCGAGAATTCCGCCAAAAATACGACTGCAATCCTTCCAATCGGTGGGGGCAGCACCCATCCACATGTATTGTTGGATTGCTTTGTAAGCGTTACGGTACTCACTTGGAAGTGCCTTCGCACGAGCCTCCAGCGCTTTCCATTCCCGTTTGTCATCTAAACTTCCGATAATTTTTTCAAAAATATTCATTTTATTCCTTTTCAATTAAGTTTTGAGCTAATTTAGAAACATAGTTAGTAACAGGGGTTGGAACCTTATGAGCTAATTTTACCAGAGATTCAAATGGATT
>DAIELO010000125.1 GCA_027341705.1 Caryophanales bacterium | reverse complement strand
GGCTGCGTCACTTTGCTTCTTCGAGCTTGCGGAAACCTTGTTTGATGACTCATAAAGCTGCGCGGAGCTTTTCTGGACTTCATGAGCGCCGGCGATTACCTGTTTGATGATCTGCTGAAAACTTTCGACCATCTGATTAAACGAAGAGCCTATATCCCCGATCTCATCGTGTCTAGTCAATTTAACGCGCTGCGAAAGATCTTTTGAGGTTTGAATTCGTTTGATCGCATTTTGTATATCTGACAGTGGGTGAGTAATACTGCGGATAATCATCTGTAAAATGATAAAAATTGCGATGGTTAGTACCGCAATGATAATCATCATCCATTTTGTTGAATTCCAGAATATGGCGTCCACGTCATCAATATAGATGCCAGACCCAATCACCCATCCCCAGGGTGTAAAACCTTTGACGTAGGAGATTTTAGGTACTAGATCGGTGAAACCCGGCTTCGGCCACATGTAAGAAACAATGCCGGCGCCGGATTTTTTGACGACCTCTACAGCATCAACAAAAAAAAGATGCTTTCCGTTCGAATCCTTCAAGTTTGAGACATCTTTGCCGTCCAGTTCAGGCATTATAGGGTGCATCAAGACACGGGGTGTCATATCGTTGATCCAGAAGTAATCATTATCGTCATAACGTAGTGCTTTGATGACACTGATCGCCGCTGCCTTGGCTTGCTCTTCGGTTAGCGTGCCTTTGATTTGTAAGTCGTAGTTATAAGCCAATACACCGTATGCAGCCTCGACAAGATGACGGGTTTTTACTTGCCGGTCTTGAAGCAGCAAAGATTTCTCAGTGAATAAAGCGAATGCGGAAACAGCCAGCAAGGTCAATATCACGATGAGAATAACCAAAGACAGTTTGGTTTTGATGCTGATCGATTTTGCGACAAGGTTCATTTTAAAGTTTCCTGAGTCTCAACAAGCAGACTTCGTGTAATTGCTATATCGCTACATACATAGCTCACCTTCGAAGGATGCCAGTTATTTCGACTGAACATGCGGGAAGCGGCGTTTGTACCATATCGGCTGAAATCGGCTAATCTTTAACCTGCCTCGCACCAAATTACTATGGTGATTTCCAGCCCAACATACCAAGTGCAGGTAACAAGCCGGTCACGGTGCTACTGGAATTGCCATGCGGCATCATCGAGAGCTATCCATGGCACGTTTTGGCATCCCGAAGCTGCAAACCAGTCAAGAATCTCTTCTTCACGCCTAGCTGGAAGATATTTGCCGTCAACGCGTTCTGTTTGCGGCGTGGCATCGATATGTGCTGCAATGTCGAGCGAAAATCTGGCGCGTAACTGGTCAAGCGAGAAATCGTAACGCCATATGGAACTGATAACAATTTCAACGGCAGGAAAGCTCCGCATGATCGCCTCAAAGCATGGCAGGTGGCAAAACACCCGGTCGGCAGATTCTTCTTGCCCGCTTCCACCTGAAGAGCGCCACCTGTATTTTTTTCACAAGGGCGCTGAAAGCAAATCAGCCCTTACGGGCTAGTCAAGCTGTTGGAGCTAAAAGGGATAGGCGCAGGATCTGTCATTGAAGATATGATGGCTACCGGTCTATTAATCTGGCATGGGTACGCCAACTCTCGCAGGCTGGGTAATTCGTGACGCGCATCAACACTATGGGCCGGCGGATTCAACCGGTGGATGCAACACACTAGAGACTGCGTAAGCAGAAGGAGTGTTGCAGATGAAGCAAAGACCAAGGATCTATTACACGGAAAGCCAGAAAGCCTTGATGTGGGAGCGCTGGCGGACCGGGGAGTCCCTTCAACAGATTGCCCAGTTGTTTGATCGAAACCACTCATCCATACAACGCATACTGGCCGAGACCGGCGGGATAAGCCCGGCACCACGACACCGGTCAATTCTGGCTCTAACCTTGGCTGAACGCGAAGAAATTTCGCGTGCGTTAGCATCCGGCCACTCAATCCGTTCGATAGCCACTCTCCTTGAGCGAGCGCCATCTACTATCAGTCGTGAGATCTTGCGCAACGGCGGGCAGAGTTGCTATCGGGCAAACCAGGCTGACCAGGCGGCGTGGGATCGGGCACGCCGCCCCAAGACCTGTAAACTGGCTGAAAACCACTCCTTGGCGCGCATCGTGGCAACGAAGCTCCAATGTCTGTGGTCACCGGAGCAGATTGCGGGTTGGCTGAAGTGCGCTTACCCGGACGAAGAGAACAATCAGGTGTCACACGAGACGATCTATCGCAGCCTTTTCATTCAAGCCCGTGGCGTCTTGAAGAAAGAGTTGTTGCAATATTTGCGGCGCACGCGAGCAATGCGCCGTTCGCGCCATCACACCCAGAAGTCAGACGACCGCCGCAGAATCCCTGACGCGGTATCGATCAGCGATCGCCCTGCTACGGTTGAAGATCGGGCCGTGCCGGGGCACTGGGAAGGTGACCTACTGTGCGGGGATCGCAGTAGTCAGATTGCAACTCTCGTCGAACGTCAAACACGCTACGTGATGCTGGTTAAAGTCGCCAGCAAAGATGCCGAGACGTTCGCCAATGCGCTGATCAAGCATGCACGCAAGCTGCCCCAGGAACTCTACAAATCGCTGACTTGGGACCGAGGCACCGAGATGGCTGGACATAAGCGCTTTACTGTGGCGACGGACATACAGGTCTATTTCTGTGACCCTCGGAGTCCTTGGCAACGCGGGACCAACGAAAATACGAATGGGCTACTGCGACAGTATTTCCCCAAGGGAATCGATATTTCGACCTATTCGCAATCCAAGCTCAATGCCATAGCGAGGAAATTGAATGAGCGCCCTAGGAAAACACTAGACTACGCAACACCCGCTGAACGATTTCACCAATCCGTTGCATCCACCGGTTGAATCCGCCTCCGGATTGCGGACACTCACAAACTAATCAGCTATAAAATAGGTTCCTAAGTCATAGACAGACAACGGGGAGAATGCAAGTGGCTAATGAGACACAAAAGGATAGAAGCTGGTGGGATGATTTGTTTGATTTTGCAATACTGTGCGTTATTTTTGTTGTTGTTTACCTGGTTTATCTATTCTTATTTCTTTCAGTTTCAAAACAATTAGCATCGCAATTAAGGGACAATATTGTTACTACAGCATTCCTGCTTGGGCTTGGCTGTTACATCTCGTTTAAGTGGCATAAACTTGAGTTGCCGATTAAAACCCATTTTTTAGTCTATATCGCATATGTACCGCTTAATACACTCTTTTACTATTCTGTTGATAAATTTGCCGGTAAAGATTTGATTGCTGGCATTGCTTGTCTTTTATTTACGCTAATATTTTCTACATTGCTATATACGATTGCCGGAAGGATGTTGAGTAAGTAGTCATACTAGTAACGCTCCGGATAATTACCTAACTTTGTATTAGTCGTTAAGCCTACAATAATTTACTACATCATTACTTTTGGTGGAAGCGAACGGGTGGTCTAATGAAATATCTGACAATTGCCATAATTATCGCAACGAATTTAATTGCAGGATGCGCAACGACTGACTCATTAAAACCAGGAACAGGAGGTTCTTCGTTTGAAATTCGAGGAAAAAGCTATGGTGAAATATGGAAGGCAGTTGTAGCTACGGCAAGTCGAAGCCTTACTATAGTCGAAAGCAATAAAAGTACGGGGATATTGAAAGCTGAAAAAGGGGCGGGAATCGCGACTGCTGGGGAGGTTGTTGGCATTTATGTTATCCCAGCAACCGAAGGCGCGTCAGTTTATACAGTTGAAGTACAAAGCCTAAAACGTTCACAACTTCAGATTACAGGTCAAGATTGGACTACCACTATGATTGCCGGCATTAAGGCAGAACTTAATTAATGCGTACAATCGGCCACAAGCTATCACATGAGACGTTTCCTCCTCTTATGGAGCATGAACCCGACTCGATGAAATATCTAATAATTAATTGATATGAAATTGAACACAAAGTGTAGGCCACACAAATGAGCAGCCAAGGTCGCGCAAATTGTTTTGATGCTTCTGCCTTAGTAAAGCTCTATACGGAAGAAATGGGAAGTGACATCGTTCGTACCTACTTTGATCGTGAGCCAACGAAATATGCCACACCCTTTTGCTTCTACGAGGCGCTGAATGTTCTGAAGGTCAAATGGAAATACCGAAATGAAATCACTC